>JAFGTN010000251.1 GCA_016934075.1 Pirellulales bacterium | reverse complement strand
GTCAGAAGCGAGATTGCCGCAGCGATTGCGGACACGGCTTCTACATGGGGCCGGCACCGATCCCCACCGACCCTAACGACCGCGATTTCAACTTGAGTTGCGTAATTAACCGCTTGAATGAAAAATCGTTCGCCGCTATCGGCGTGGCGAGCAACTGCGGACCCAACCGCGCGATCCAATCGGCACATCCCGGCGGCGCGACGACCGGATTCGCCGACGGCTCGGTGCATTTCCTTAACGAAGGCATCGAAGTAACTACACTTTACAACATGGCAACCCGCAATGACGGCCAGATCCTCGGCGATTATTAATCGCTATTACAACTTGGCAATACCCTTGCTGATAATCTCGCTGTTTGCGGCTTCCGGCTGCAAGGAGGAGGAGAAACTCGGCCGCATCGGCGGCAAGGTCAGCTTCCAGGGCCAACCTGTAACCGAGGGCATAGTGCTATTCAGTTGCGTGGCCAAGGGTGTAAATATGACAGCCCCGTTGAAGCCGGACGGCAGCTACGAGGTGATTATGGCCAAAGGCGCGGGGCTGCCTTTGGGCGAATACAAAGTGAGCGTAAGCCCGCCGCAACCGTTTTATGAGATCGGGCAAAAGGCCCCGCCGAAACCCAAGGAGTATCCCAACATTCCGGCGAAATACAGAAATTTCAAAACCTCGGGTTTAACCGTCAACATCATCGACGGCGACAACCCGTTTGATATCAATATGAATCCCTGATCCAGCGTGATTACGTGAGCCCCGCATAAGCGAAAATGATTTGACCATGCGACTTAATGGATTGAAAACGTTTTTCGTGAGACACCTCGAAGGATTTCGAGGCGGGCATGGCTGCGCAAAAGGCTTCACGTTGGTGGAGCTTCTGGTTGTGATCGCGATCATCGGCACCCTTATCGCACTATTGCTGCCGGCCGTGCAGGCCGCCCGCGAGGCGGCTCGGCGTTCGCAGTGCGCCAACAACTTCAAGCAGGTGGGCGTGGCGCTGCACAACTATCATTCGGCGCACAAGTGTTTTCCGCCGGGCATGTATGCCAATCCCATGCCCCCCAATCCGTCGCATTTTTATTATGGCTGGGCCGCATATATCCTGCCTTTCATGGAGCAGCAAGGTCTTTACGACAGGATCGACTTTGCCGCCACTTGGAGCTATTTCGACAACACAAAGAACTGCCAAAACAGAGAGGTCAGCAACACGAAAATAGAAGGTTTCCTATGTCCCAGCGATCCGCAAGGCGGCGAAGGAATCTGGGTGAGCCCCTCGCTTAGCCCCACGCCCGTATCGCAGTGCGCAATGACGAACATGTGCGGAGTATCGGACAGCATCGACTGGGCACAACCGGGTGGCACGCCAAAAAATTTCCCGGACAACGACGGCGTTATGGGAGCCAATGAAAACTGTTCGATCAGGGATATTTCCGACGGCACATCGAAGACTCTGATGATAGGAGAGGTAACCGGCGGCAAACCGGGATCGTTCAAAGGAGAATTCTGGGCGGCTTGGAATATCTGCGACACGAGCGAGGGCATAAACGGACCTTATACCATGCCCGGCGGATACACGGGTGAGATTTCCACAACCGGATTTTCAAGCTTCCATGTAAATGGTTGCCACTTCACCATGGCCGACGGCAGCGTTCAGTTTCTGACGGATGATATTGCCCTGGTCGTGCTTACACAATTAACAACTCGAAACGGCGGAGAGCCGGTGGAGGTACCTTAACGGGCTATTGATGAATGATTAGGCATCGAGCGTTAGCATTGTCGGTCTTGTTGTCGGCGGCAGCCGTCATTATCGGCTGCGGGCCAAGGGGGCCGGAGCGCGTGGTGGTGTCGGGCACGGTAACTTACGAGGGCAAAGCGATCGCCGACGGTCGGATTAACTTCATGCCAAGCGAAAAGTCGGCCGTACCCATGAGCGGGGCCGTAATTAAAAACGGAAAATACCGGGTAGACGCCAAAGGCGGCGTACCGGTGGGAACACACAAAGTGGAAATAGAGGCATACGGCGGCAGTCCGGCTTCGGGACAAATCCTCAAACCGGGCGCCCGCCCACAATATCTCCCCAAAAAGTTCAACTTGGACAGCAAACTGGAGATTACGATCGAACCGGGCAGCGGAGAATTAACAAAGGATTTTGAACTAACCGAATGAGATCAGGCAAACAACAGAGGCAAGAGATGCCGGCCGGTGAGTATCGGTCGCCGAAAACTTTTTTCAACCTTCTGGAGGTATGACATGAGATTACAACGAGAATTAATGATGTTTACTTTGGCTTGCGCCGTGCTGGCAACCGCCGGTATGGTGTCGGCCGCAACGATGGCTACATCGTTCGACTTGAATTCCGGCACTCAGCAAACCAACACCAACACCGTTGGCTGGCGATTCGGTCTCACCGATGACATTATGGTGACGGATCTCGGCTGCCTAAATGGAGTTACTTCAGGCGCTCCCGCGGGAGCGACACACCAGGTCGGCATTTACAGCGAGTCGACACAGGCATTGCTGGCCCAGGCGACCGTGTACAACGGCGCGGCCGGGAGCACAAGCCAACAATGGTCGTGGACCACGTTGGCGTCGCCGATTAGGCTTTCGGCGAGCGACACCTACCGAATTGCTACTTACATGAACGGCGGTCCTTGGACGTACAACACGGACAATCATTCGGTAGCCTCGGAAATCTTGATTGGCAGCAACCTTTCGTCTACCAGTCCTGGCAATATAGTTGCCGCCTATAAACAGGGCACCAATCAATTGCAGTATCCCTCAGACCTCCTTTGGGAAGAGTCCATAATTTGGGATGGTATCTATGGTGGCAACTTCCAATACGAATTGGCGGCACCGTCGACAACCCTGTTCTACGACAATTTCGATGGTGTGGGCGCGACGCACGCGTCCCAGATTATCGCTGCACCGGCTCCAGTGGTTGGGACTTGGTCGCTTAGCGGAGGTGGCACGAGCAACTTCAGATGGAGCAAGACGTCCGGCCTCGCTGGCCTGCCCGCTACTGCGGAAGGCGATTTATTCGGAATGTCTCTCCGTCCCGGTACTGGTTCTCTAACAAATATCGACGCGAATTTCGCGCTGCAAAGCGATGTGACTGATACGGTGACGTTTGAAGCGGAAGTTTGGGGTCAAAACGCTGGTTCAACGCCAGTCGATCTGAAACTGTCCATTCTGTCCGGGGGAACTGAACTCAATGATGTTACATTTAGCGGTGGATCGACAAGCGGGACGGTCTTGGTCGGCGGAGTCGCCACATCTTTGACGTATGCACTTAACCAATGGCACCATGTGAAAATGGATTACCATCCCACGGATTCCACCTTCGATCTTACCGTCGATGGTCAGACGCTGACGGGCCTGACAATAACAACGCCATCGGCCGTTGATGGCTTCAGGTTTGTGGAGACCAGCACCGGTAATGACAGGTGGGCATGCTTCGACGTCGTGGAGGTAACTCTCACGTCTCCTATACCCGAACCGTCAACCTTGGCCTTGCTAGCCTGCGGCCTAGTGGGCCTGTTGGTCTGCGGTCGTCGCAGACGATAGTTGAGCGAATCATTAGTCGCTCCTCCAGGGTCGCCCCGCAGCTTTTTGCGGGGCGACCCGTGGCGACCGGAGAATTACATTTAGTTCATAGAATTGAAGATTGAAGAGGCTATTGTTAGCCCGGCCGCTTGCGGCGGTTTCACGCTGTAAGGCTGAGGCAATTACTTTCGATAAAACATGGCTCTGAGTTGCGGCCAAGCTTATCGATCCGAATTCGCCGCAAACGGGTGGACTAACAAATTCGGCAAACAAAAATACACAATAAGAGTGGGCGCAAAATCCAATACCAAAGTCCTAGCGGCAAGGAGAAAACACGCCGATGAGAAACATTACATTACTTTTTGCACTACTGGTCGTGCTTGCCGTGGCCACATCGCCAACCACGGCAGCTACCAAGGTATTCTTGCTTGGCGGCCAATCGAACATGGCCGGCTACATGACGGGCTTGCCCACGACGTCGCCTTATGACGCGCCTTTGCCGGACGTGCAGTTCTGGAATCTCAGCGGCACCGGCTGGGTCGACCTGGATGTGGGCTTCGGAGATACCACGAACGACATCGGCCCGGAAGTCGGTTTTGGACACGCGCTCAACAGCCTCTACCCCGACGATGACATCTATCTGGTCAAATACGGCATCGACAGCACAAGCCTGGCCGTTCAATGGAATCCGGACGGAAGTGGCTCGGCGTATAATACCTTCAAGTCGCGAGTCGATGCGGCCATGTTGAACCTGGCCGGCCAGTCGCCAGAGATTGCCGGTATGATCTGGATGCAAGGTGAATCTGATGCGGCTAACCCCACGTATGGCGATGCCTACGCGTCGAATCTCACAAACTTCATCGGCAATGTGCGGAACGATTTTTCCACACCCAGCATGCCGTTCGTGGTTGGACGTATATCCGACATTCTTTTATTGCCGGAATATGCTGGAACTTTTCCCAAGGCGGCCGAAGTCCGAACCGCGCAGGAGACCGTGCCGGGCGTGGTTGGCAGTGCCGAGTGGATCGACACCGACGACATCGAGCAAAACCTCCCAACCTACCCCGGGCATTACACTGCGGCGGGACAAGTGGTTCTGGGCACGCGCTTCGCCAACACAATTGCCACCATCGACCCCGATCCGCTGCCCGATCCCGTACCGGTACCGTCCGGTTCGATGGGTGCCTCGTTCGACGTGGGTTCCGGCGTGCACGGTGCAAATAACAACACCATTGGCTGGAGATTTAAAGCTGCCCAGGACCTTACGGTAACGCGACTCGGATGTCTGAACGGAGTTCCCACAACCGGTAATACCCAGGCCGGTGTGTCTCATGCTGTCAGCATTTACGACGAAGCTACACAAGAATTACTCGGCTCGGCAGTCGTCGTCAACGGCGCGGTCGATAGTACCGATCAATGGATGTGGACCGATATTGCCGCCCCGATTTCGCTCACCGCGGGTAAGATCTACAGAATCGCAACTTATGCAAATGGCGATAAATGGACCTACAACACTACGGGTCATTCGGTAGGTCCGGGAATCTTGATCGGCACGGATCTCGCTCCTGGCGTAGACCCATCAATCGATCCTGGCAGCAGGGTTGCTGCCTACTTCGATAACGTCGTAGAACAAGTAACTGGTACACATTATCCCAATGACACTTCTATCTGGACTATCGAGGGGATTTGGAACGGTTTCTACGGTGCTAACTTCAAGTACGTAGACACCACTGATCCGGGAACACGGGGCGCGCACGGCACCGGCACGCATACTGTGGGGGCGGCCGCTCCCACGCTGCCGGCCAACAATCTCATCGTGCAAGGCAGCGACACGCTCAGCGGATCATTTAACAGTGGCGAAACCCAGATAGCCGGGGATGCGAGCTTCGCCGACATGAACAACGGTGTAATGACCCCCTCTGAGTTTGCCCCCTCCACCATTCTCCAATGGGAAGGCGATGCGGGTAATTATGGCTGGGCCGTCTACGAATTGGACACCACCACTAACACCGCGGGATACAATATTAGCGAATTGCTCTCCTACGCCGGTTGGACGGACGAGAGGATCTACCAAGCCATCGAGATCAAGTATGCCTTGGTGGGTGATACCATCACGCCAGGCGAGGAACTTGGCCGCACGCTGGGCTCGTTCAGCTACATACCAACCGATGATATCACAGACTACGGCTACAGTACATTGTCGATCACCAACGACGAAGATCCTCTAGTGCTGTCGGGCGTATCGGCCATCGAAGTCAAGTACATCGACAACCTCTTCGATGGAAGCGTTGGTGGTAATGGCCCGGGGAATCTCGGCAACTTCACGGCCTACAAGCAGTTCGCCGTGATCGGCACACCTCGCGTGCTCGGTGATGCCAACGACGACGGCAACGTGGATGTGTCCGACTTGGGTATACTGGCCGCGAATTACGGCACCAGCAGTGGCAAAGAGTGGGGCGATGGCGACTTCACAGGAGAAGGCGCTGTGGATATCAGCGACCTGGGCATTTTGGCCGCCTATTACGGCACCACTTCGTCGGCCGCGGCGATACCCGAGCCGTCGACGTTTGCCGGTCTGCTTGGCTTATGCCTGACCGGAATATTCACCTCGGTTCGACGCAAACACAGCTAAGAACCTGTTTTGAAAGTGGGTTGCACTGGCTGCTTGTCAGCCAGTGCGCCCCTTTCTTAACGGACAGTTAAAGATTTTTTCTCGCAAACTTTTTGGCGAGCAGCATGAGATTGCACATATTTTCATTGAATGTACTAATGGTATGCGCATTGGCAACCAGCTTTGCCGAGTATTCGGTGGGCGCGGTGGCGCGCATAATGCCGGTGGGCGATTCGCTAACTGCCGGCAACACCAATGCTCCCACCTGGAGTATCCCCTTTACATTCGGCTATCGCGGCCCCTTATACACCGATCTCACCGCAGCTAGCTACGACTTCCAGTTCGTGGGCAACTCGGGTGAACCCTGGAATTTGCCTTACGGGGCCGATTTTGGTCTGCCGACCACTATCCAAGGGCCCGACCTCCGAACGGTCGGACAAGACAATCATCGCGGTTATGCCGGAGCGACCACAAGCCAGATTCTCAATGGCGGCTCCGCCGGCGGCTCTAGCAATACCTTTCCCAACATTGCCGCTATGACCGGTGCCGACGATTCGGACGTCGTATTGCTGATGATCGGCACTAACGGGCCTGCAGACGGAATGGCCGCTATCGATCCTCTGGTTTATGAAATTGTCACGACCAAGCCCGAAGCGCACCTCATAGTCGCACAAATCCCACCACGGGCTTCGAGCGGCACCGGCCCCTCGGACCCCACCGTGCAGTACAACACCTACATCCGTGACACCGTGGTCCCCAAGTACCAGGCATTGGGCGCTAACGTGTCGACCGTGGATCAATTTGCCAATTTTTTGACACCCGGGGGCACAATCGATACCAGCCTGTTTTGCCCCGACGGTGCTCATATGCAGCCGGCTGCCAACGAACTCCTTGGCCAGACGTGGTCCGACGCCATCGTGGCCGGGCCGCCCACTGTACCCGACCTGGGAGTTATCTCGCTGGGCAGACTCGCGGTTCCCGCGGGCAACGCTGCGACGTTCACGGCGCCGGAGAGTTTAATCAGCGGCGAACCCGCATTCACGGGCGGTGCCGCGCCCTTGTACACAGGCAGCGGTTGGGCGGACTGGGAGCAGATGTCCGATGGCTATATCGGCCCGGCGGATGCAACGGATTGCATGCTCCTGGACAACATCACAGATTCTCCCTGGGCCATTTGGACTTTGGACATGGAGGCTAATCCATTTGGATACGACTTACAATCAATCCAATCCTTTGCCGGCTTCAACCAGGATCGACCTTGGCAGGGTATGGAGATCAAGTACGCCTTGATGGGCGAAACCATCACCGAAGGTGAAGAGCTTGCACATACATTGGGATCGTTCCACTATCAACCCGGCGGCCTAGGCATGGAATATAACGCCACTAAGATGACCATCATGGACACGGGCTCCGAAACGATGCTTTCCGGCGTCAGCGCCATCCAGATCAAATTCATCGACAACGGTTTCACTCAAGGCGATCAAACAAATCTGACTTCATATCGGGAAGTCTCCGTGATCGGAGTCGCTCGCCTGGGCGGCGATGCCAACAAAGACGGCTCTGTGGACGTGTCCGACCTGGGCATCCTGGCCGCGCACTACGGCGCCACTAGCGGCGTGGGTTGGAGTGAAGCCGACTTCAATGGCGACGGCGTCGTGGACGTGTCCGATCTGGGTGTTCTGGCCGCGAATTATGGTACCGTGCCATCGGCCCAATCGGTTCCCGAACCGTCGGCGTTTGCCGGCTTGCTGGTATTGTTTCTGGCGGGAATTACGGCCCGCTGCCGGTGCAGGCACATATGACTTTTATTCGACGTAACAAGATGAGATTGCAACATTATTCAGTAACGGTAATCATAGCTTGTGCATTGTTCACCATCGCCGCCGTTCCTTCGGTTGCCGTGCCGATACGCATTATGCCTTTGGGCGATTCGATCACCGCCGGACAGACGGATCCGAATTGGGTCTATCCGTTCTCGTTTAGCTACCGCGGTTCCTTGTACACACAGTTGACCGATGCGGGCTACGACTTCCAGTTCGTAGGCGATTCGCCGGAACCGTGGAACGGCATACCTTATGGAGTACCGCCGGTGATTGTCGGTCCCGATCTACGTACGGCAGGTCAAGACGGTCATCACGGTTACGCCGGATCGCGTATCACTAATCTCATCAACGGCAGTGGTTATGATCCGGGCATCGTGGCCGCAATGAATGCCGATCAGCCCGACCTGGTGCTGCTGATGGTCGGCATTAATGATTTATACTACTATGGCAACGGGGGCAATCCGACAGCCATCATGGACCAGCTAAAGAGCCTGACCGATTTGATCCTGGGCACTAAACCGAACGTGAATATGATTGTCGCTCAGATCAATCCCTACAATGACGGCAGTCTCACGAACTCGGTTGTAGACTACAATAACTACATCAAAGATACACTGGTGCCCGACTACGTGTCCGCGGGTTACAACGTGAGTACGGTCGATCAATATTCGAATTTTGTGGATACGAACGGCACGATCAACCTGAGTCTCTACTCGAACATAGTCCATCCTAACGCGGCTGGATACGAACTCATGGCCGACACATGGTTCGACGGCATCGAAGCCATCGGTCCTATCACGCCGGAACCGCTGGGCGTGCATGCAACCGGCACGTTTTCTCCCGGAACGGCGTCCCCAGTTTTGCCTGCCGGCAATTTGATTGTCGAAGGCGCCGGCACGCTGGCCGATTATTTTTCAGGAGGCTCCGCTGCGATGTCATGGGGCGCGTTAATCGACGACATGAACAACGGAGTAATGACTCCCCCCGATGCGTCCCATACGACTATTCTCGCCTGGGATGGCGTGACGGACGATTTCGGATGGGCCGTCTACGAATTGGATACCACCACCAATACGGCCGGGTACAATATCAGCGAGATACTTTCCTATGCAGCCTGGTCGGATGCAAGAGTCAATCAGGCCGTCGAGATCAAATACGCGTTGGTGGGCGACACTATCACGGCCGGCGAGGAACTTGGTCGTACGCTTGGCTCGTTCAGCTTTTCGCCGAGCACAAATAGCAATCAGGATGCCTACACTACTATGTCGATCACTAATGTTCAAGATCCACTGGTGCTCTCGGGTGTTTCGGCCATCGAAGTCAAATATATCGACAACATGTTCGATGGAACCAGCGGCATGGTGGGAGAGCCCGGGAATTACACGGCCTACAAGCAATTCGCCGTGATCGGCACCCCCCGTCTGCTCGGTGATGCCAACGACGACGGCAACGTGGACGTGGCCGACCTGGGCATCCTGGCCGCACATTACGGCATCGGCAGTGGCTTAGGTTGGGACAATGGCGATTTCAACGCGGACGGTGTCGTAGACGTGGCCGATCTGGGTGTTCTGGCCACGAATTATGGTACCGTGCAATCGGCTCAATCTGTTCCCGAACCCTCGGCGTTTGCCGGCTTGATTGGATTGTGCCTGGCGGTAATACTATCCATAGGTAGGCGAACACCCTAACGACAATAAAACGGAAGTCACAATGAATCTAAAAAAAATCCTTCCTAATGCGATACTCTTGGCCATCATATGCGCAATTTGCTTTTCCGCGCCCAACGCCCCGGCCATGGCGGCAGGTGAGCGTACGAAACTCGAGAAAAAGGATCTGAAAAAACTCCGCAAGCAGGCCGCCAATCGTGCCCGACGAATCGTTTACAACGACGACGGTTGCCACGCGGTTAAGGGAACTACGGCCGAAGATTGGCTCGCCTGTCGCGTCAAACAGGTGACCAACACCCAGGTCGACACCATCTCGTATTGCACCGGTGGCGGCGGTGTCTTCTGGTCGCACCAGGCGAAAGTCGGCGAGGTTCTCGGCGCATGGGTCGAGGAAGGGCACGGCGAATACGTCAAGCAAATGCGCGACATCCTCATCGCCCTTAATAAGCAAGGAACCGATCCGCTCGGAGTGGTAATCGATTATGCCCACAAAAACAACATGGAGGTGCTCTGGAGCTACCGCATGAACAATCCCGAGTGCTCGTTCGCCACCTGGGCGTTGTCGACAAGAAAGCGTGAACATCCCGAGTACATAATGGGCACGAAGGACGATTGGAAAAAGTATCCGCATTCCAATCCCAAGGCCTGGTACACGCTTTCCGATTACGAACGCCCGGAGGTCCGCGACCATATCGTAAACATCTTCGAGGACGTATGCCGGCGATACGATATCGACGGCATCGAACTGGATTTCATCCGCCACCCGTTGTTTTTCCGGCCGAATCTGGAAGGCAAGCCCGTCGAGCCGCGACACGTAGCCATGATGACCGACATGGTGCGTCGCATCCGCGCGGTGACCGAGCGTGAATCGATCAAACGCGGGCATCCCATACTCGTGAGCATCCGAGTGCCCTTGAGCGTGAAGAGCTGCATGGATATCGGCCTGGATATTCGCGCCTTTCTCGAGGAAGACCTGATGGATATCATGATCGCGGGCCAGGACTATATTCAGATGTCGGTTGCTTCTTCTCTTCAAGACATGGTCGAGTTGGGACATAAATATCAGGTGCCCGTCTATGCTTTGCTGGTTCCACCCAAGCCTTATGATAGATACCGGCACGACAACCGGGCCTGGTGGGCCGCGGCCATGAACCGCTGGTATTGGGGAGCCGACGGTATTTATCTATTCAATCTTTTCCCGACAGAACCCGACGAGCGTTTCAGCCAACTCGGATCAGTCGAATCGCTCAAGGGCCGCGATAAGATTTATGCCATCGATAATCCGGCCCAGGAGGACGTGCTGGGCACTTTCAAGATGGCAATGGTCGGCCCCAACCGACTGCCTATTACGGTTGAGCCCAATAAATACGCCACCGCCAAGCTACCGGTCGGTGAAGATATTGTCGCCAACACACCCGCCGGCAAAACCGTGTCCACGCTACTTCGCCTTCGGCTGGCGAGTATGGTCCAAGGCGACACATTCGAAGTCAAATTCAACGGCCGACCTCTAACGGTCACTGGCCCGGTCAACCCGCTTTCCGCAACACCGTCAAGTGCATGGTTTCATGTCAAATTCGACCCGAAGTTAGTCAAGGCTGGCTATAACGCCATCTCTTTGCAACTGGTGACCAAACGCCCCGCTTCAACACGGGTAGTACTTGATGCACTTGATGTCGTAGTCACATACTTTGACGCAGCAGCCAAAAACGCTAAATAAAGGAAAAAAACCCCGGCCATCTCCCCAGGGGCTTGAAGCCTTGGGGCTTTTGGGTAAAATTGCTCATCTCACATGACTTTGCGGTCGAAATACTAGTTTGTGCCATTAAGCACAATCTTTAGCCCCCTTCGTCTAGTGGCCCAGGACATCGGATTCTCAGAAGATTAGTAAACTTTTGTGATGCCCACAAAACCCCTATAAAAATAGGGGTTTTCGCGTTTCTTGCCTTTGCTAAAAAACCGGTATAAACCGGGGTTAGCGGGGGGGTACAGGTGTCATGACTCCAGGCTAGGACATCCTTTTTTTGATCCGCGTACACATAATCCCGCCACCGATTGTTGACAGCCCCCGCCCCGCAAACCAGAATAGACGACGTGGGGGATACCTCACATTCAGCCCCGTAGGTCCCTGCCCCGCCTACGGGGCTTTTTTATTGGACAGTGCATGAGAAAGCCCGGCGAACTACTGCGCAACTTATATTTCTCGGGTGGGTGTATTGTGGATCCACATTGCTCTCACTATCGTGGATGGCTGAGTGGTCTACAGTACAACCAAAAGGGACAAAACATGGAACCTACAAACAAGTACGAGCCGCCAGAGGCTACGGGTAAGGATCATCTTCACACGCTCGCCCGTGCTGGGATAGGGTCGATTCCAACTGTTGGAGCTGCTGCTACCGAGCTATTTCAAATGATCATTATGCCATCACTGGAGAAACGTAAGGTCGTTTGGATGAACGAGGTTGCTGAAGGGCTCCGGAAACTTGAAGAGGGAAACCACCTCCGACTTGAAGACCTTGCACACAACGAGGTGTTTATCGACATAGTATTGCAAGCGTCAAGCGCCGCAATGCGAACCAGCCGGAAAGAAAAGCGGGAAGCATTACGCAATGCAGTTTTGAACTCTGCCCTGCCAAACGCCCCCGATGAGTCCCGGCAACAGATGTTTCTTCAACTGGTAGATACTCTGACAGTTTGGCACTTGCAAATTCTGAAGTTATTTGCCAACCCCCGGCAGTGGTTTAAGGAACAAGGAAGACCTTGCCCAAAGGATGGATCCCAGAGTGGGCGCGATAGCCTCCTTTTTTTTGCCTATCCGGAGTTGAAAAACCAGCGTAACTTGTGCGATCAGGCTGTGAGAGAGCTAAACTATCACGGACTATTCCCCACCGATAATATCAATGTCATGACGACCGGCCGAGACACTTTGAATAATTTTTCAACAGAATGGGGGGAACAGTTTTTTGCTTTCATCACAGCCCCACCCGACCCGAATATCATCGCGGATGCTTGAGAATCTGGCCGCATCATTGCGATGGCAAAATAGGCTAGCCACCACGTCGCCGCTGTTGCGTTCAAACGATCTTTGCCGGTATCAGATACCCTGCCGACAATAGGCCCTTAGAATCGAATTTCCTCGAGCGCATAAAAAAGCCCGCGTCCGACCGGCTTGCCGTGAAGGATCGCGGGCTCTGTAAAAGAACGTCACTCCGAGTGACGCCGACTTGCTTTCTTAAATTTCAAAAACCGGCCGCCTCGGGGACAACGCGTATCACACATCGAGGCGACCGGTGGGAGGTTGACCGCGGCAGTAGCATGCACGGCCAGACTCGTTTTGTTAATCAACAATTGCAGACGGCAACGTGCTGCCGGCATATCGTGGCTCGGACAGGATGTACAACATCGCACCGAGCTGTGCACCAGCCGCACCGGTATCGGCCACCGTGACTTTCACGCAATCGAACGAGTTCTCGGTGTCTAGGTCCGTGCCGTCGATCTCAAAAACGTATATGCCTTGACTCTCGGCCGAAGTCGCCGACAACGTAACCGTCTGGCTGGCCGTCTGCTCGACAAGCGTAAAGGTGCCGATGGCAGTCAATGCCGCACCTTCTTTTTTCCAATACTTGTCGATCGTGGCCAGGTTCTTAATGTCGCTTTCATCAACGGCTGTGCATTGCTGAAACGTCAAGACCGGATCGTCTTTGGCCGATCCCGCCGCTTTGAAAAACACCACTGTGAGGTGGTTATAGTTCTTCATGCTGACAACATCGCCTGCATTACTGGCACTTTGCGTATCGACCGGCACAAAGCCGGAACAAATTTGACAGGTATCAATTAAATTCATTATGTGAACCTTTCTAGGTTAGTGTTTAGCGTGCGGCCAAAGTGACACACCAGCTTTGCGTGTCGCCGGTGGCGGGTGTAAATGCGGCATCCCAACGACCTTGACCGTCAAGGCGGGTGATCGCTCGCCATGCGGTTTTGTCCGACGTGAAATATACGTGTCCGGATCTTTCAATCGTCATGTCTTTTCGCAAACCGATCGCATATTGTGAGAAGTCGGCAAGACAGATATCGAACAAGTCGCCCTTGCTTGACATTTTTTCAGAGAAGAGAATTTCTTTACCAAGCATCGACCAACTACCGCCCACACGCTCGACAACCGGCACGTGCTGGCCGGTCAAGGCCGTCGGCGCAAACAGCGTCAGCAAGGATGGTATCAGTGTCGGTGAACACACCCACACGGCACGAGCATGACAAGCAACGTGCAAACGTGCCAACATGTTGATCATGTTCTCATAGCAAATGGTGTCCGTGTCTTGTCCGGCCTCGGCATCGACCGTTATCAAAGCCGGATCGTTTGCCGCGCCAAGCGGCATCCCAACACCATCGCCGCGCAAAAACGCATAGTCCAAAAACCAACCGTTTGCTTCGCCCAATGCGTCGCTGAGTTGGCTGTCAAGGTTCTGGCCATCTTCGCTAACCTCGTTGCTGGTGGTGGCCAGCAAGGCCAGCTTTTTAGTCTTTAACGTGATCTGCCGAACGATCGGGTTCGTCACCGTGGCCGTGTCGCCCTCACCAATCCATTGACTTTCAATGCCGCCGAAAAGTGTACCGGTGGTATTTGTCGAAGCATCAAATCCTGCTATTTTTTTCTCGTTTGATGTCATCGGATAAATTCTCGCCCGCGGCATGACGATGGAGTTCTCCATCATGGCATCAAGTCGCTCGGCAGCGTATTGTGTCGGCACCAGAAAACCGCCGGCAGAACCACTACCCTCGGACAATGCGGAAAGCCTCGGGTCGGCCATGCCGGATTGAATTTGTGAGAGATACTCTTGATAACTCGACCAGCCGCCGGTGTCGGTTGCCGGGCCGAACAAGTCACAATACTTTGCGCCGATCATGCCGTGTTTTTGAACGGCCGTGTCGGTGTTGCCGAACATGCGACCATGTTCCGGCAATAATCCCGGCGTATCGTCGGGCCCGAAGTCATTGGTCCTGTGTGTCGGCAAATACGATTTGCGTTCGTGTTCGAGCCGTATGCCCTCGGTAACTTCGTGTAATTCGTTTTGGGCGGTGGTATAGGCCCGTTGTTGAGTTTCGGAAAAGCCGGTTTCCGGATCTTCCATATCAAGCAGAGACTCAATGTGTGCCGTCAATGCCTTTTTGCGTTCCTCAAAATTTGCTAAGCGTCGATTCATTTTTTGAATCCTTTCTAATTGGAGAAAGCCGGCGGGGTGCATTGTCACGCACTCGGTCTCTTTCTTTAAGTTCTGCCAGTAGTGCCGCCTCAAAACGCAAGCACTCGGCCTCGGGCAGTTGTTCCGAAAGCGGACAATCGGCCGCTTCCCAAGATCGTAGATCGTCCACGTGCCAACGGACAAAGCCGTCCACGATCGAAGGTTTCGGCATCATACCGAGTTCAAACCAATCGCGGATGTCTTGCCAATGGCTTGACCAACGTGCCGCGGCCTCAAAAATTGAAACTAAATTGTTCATGCGTTTACGTCCTTTTGCATTGACCGCCGCGGCGTGAAAATTTCTACTTTAATTTTCTCGGAATCGTGATTAGTCGTCGAGGTGAAACCAAGGCTATGAATCTATTTTGGCCGAAATGCGCACCCTTTAGGTACAAACTCGCTGGCGTCGTGGCACTTGACCGGGTGCTATGCGAATTATTTCCTTGCCGCGACAGGTACAATCCGGGTTATCGCACCGAAGATACCGCACCCGAAGTGTACCGGGCTTGTTCTTACGATCCGCGTAGCGAATCATGAAGCCACGGCCGCATTGCGGGCATAAGTCTAAGGATCGCACGGTTTCACCTTCAGCTTCGGGGGCCACAATTTCAAAAGATCCATTTCATCGTCGGACAAATAGCCGATTCTGGATCGAAAGCAACAGACACGGCCAGCCAAAAAGCCGACGGGATCGAGTTTTATTTTCTTTTCCAGCGGTGTCAAAATGCACATTTTGCATAGCTGCTCGGCTTCCGATATTTCCGGCCGCCGTTTATGGCAAAATCGCCAGAAGCCCCATGACCGACGAAATGGCATAAACTGATAATTGCCGTTGTGTAGTGCCTCATCTTCACGGACGGCCGCCGCCTTTAATGCCGCCAGTTCTTCGGGTGTGAGTTCCCCGAGACTTTCAAGCTGTTCGGCCTCATCCCGGTTTCGGTCGCGGGGCTCGTTCGATTCGAATGTCCACCAGCCCCACGGCCTCTTGCCGAGCTTACTCCACTCGGCCTCCATTTTCTCTCGCAAGGCCAGCCACGCCCGCAAAAGGTTTTCGTTTGCGTCGGGGCCGGTAAACTCGATCGGCATACCTATCACCGCTCCGCCGGTCTCCAACACTTCCCGGTGTGAATCGCCCCAGTCGTGAATTCTCTGTTTCGCTTTTTTGAATACTCTAGGCATTATTTTGCCCTTCCTTTGATAGTGGGTGGTTTTTGGGGTTCAGGCTCGCAAACATCAAGGCCCAATTCCCGTAGAATACGGACGAACGAAGTTTTGCTGTCGCGTTCGACGGCACAAGCCGGATGTTGTCGCGGTTGATTAAAACGGTCGCGGTAGGTCATGCCCTCTTTTGCAATGAGTTCGCGGGCTTCCACGCATCGGTCGAAAGACTCGGCCGCCAGCGTCAACAGCCTGACGTGATGCGGTTCCAAGCTGTATTCGTCGATTACGGATAACCACCATGCCGCCGTTTCCGGTCGGAGGTGAGTGGGGGCTTTTTGTTTTGGTGTCATAAATCACCTCTTGGAAAAATTGATTTGAACGGGGGGAACAGAAAAACGTGCGCTCCTAGGGGTGCGGTTCGACGGTAGCGGGGGGGGGTACTTTGACCCTCCTACCCTACCGACTTACTGATATATACTCGAGCAATCAAACATCGTCGTCTGCACATCGCTGCCGGCTGATTCCTTTGAACCACGCGACCACGCGGCGAACAATGCAGCCCGGCAAATCTCATACGCTTCGGCCGTCTGTAGTTCCTCGATCGCGGCACCGCGTCCGGTGGCCTTCGTCAAGGCTTCATGGCTAGCCAGCAAGTAGGATGTCCAGCTTGCACCATGTCGGCCAGCATGTTCGGCGTGGCGTTCGAGTTTAGCAAGTGCTGGCTCGATCTGTTTTATCTGTTCAAAGTTCATGACTTAGCCTTTCGATAGCTTGGCCAATTGCAGTAGAGACATAACGCACCATGACGCAACCGATCATAACAAGGCACACCCATACGTTCGCCAGCTTCGCCGCCTGAGGCTACATTGAGTGTGCACCATGTTGGGCGGCATTCGCTGTAGCGTGCATCCAGAAGGCGGTACAGCGTCTCTCGCTGGTATCTGGTAAGTTCGCCCTCGGGCGGTAGCGGATCGGAGAGAATGAGAATGTCGGCCTTGATGAGCGGATACAAAAAATCATCCTCGGACTCGTTGCGGCTTATCCCGTCTCTCATATCTGCAAACACGGACATTCCATTTTTCCATCGAACAAAAAGTTCCTTCTCGGTTTCCGGCGGTTCCCTATCACGATATGAGATGTTGAATTGAGATGGTTCCGGCTCACCACCATGGTTGAGAATGACATTTCGGGCCAGGGCGGTAATGAGGTGATCTTTGCCCGTACCGGACGGGCCATATAACACAACACCATTGCCAGCTTCGGTTTCCTCGATAATGTTTTCGCCAAAGGCTTTCAGTTTATTCACCACCTCTTGCTGTTTCGCGTCGGTAATCTCAAAATTATCGAAGCATACGCGGTGATATCTCTTGCCCCGCGATTTGAGAAACACAACCATGTTGTGCTTTCTCCGATCTTCCAATGAATCCATTCTAAAATCTTCCTTCTATAAAATTCGCACCGGCTGGATGTCGCTGTCCAGGGCCGATGGTTGACTTTTGTTTGCCGTTACCGCTACTTGGCGTCCAGTCATATTTCCCCTCTAGAATTTTCGTGACGGAATCGGGCTTTAGTATCCAGTCCATATCCGGCCGCCAGCCGTTGGGGTCTGCCGTCGTGCATTTCAAGGGAAACTTTTTTAGGGCCAATTGGTAATTGGCGAACCACTCTTTCTTTTTCAACCGTGTCCGAAATACCCGTCGTCTGGTGTCAGTCAATTTTTTTCCGCGACACCTTTTCACACCCTCGGTCTTATTCCAAGTATCAATGAATTCCACCTCTTGGTCTAAAAGATTATTCGCGGCGTTAGCCGCATATAATTCTTGTTCATGGGTCTTGTTCAATGAGTCTTGTTCTAATGTGTCTACTTCGGGGGTCGTTTCATTCAGGGGGGTACCTGCGCCAAACGCACCTACCCTACCGTCGTTTCGTTCAGGGGGTAGGGGCGTTTCATTCCGGGGGCTTTCGGGTGGTGCGACAATACGGTAAAGGTTGGATAATTGCAGTTTGCCTTTTGTGCGAGACTCGATCTTAATCAAACCAGCCACCTCAAGGTTTCTGAGGTGCATTCTCACGGTCCGTTGCTGTAACCCGGTTATGTCGGCCAGCCGTCGCACCGACGGCCAACACTCGCCATCCTAGTCGGCATGACGGGCTAATGCGACGTAGACGTGGAAGGCGGTAGAACCGATTGCGTGGCTGCCCTCGATGATCGAGTTGTAAACCCTGGTCCAGGTCGGTTGACTGGTCGAGTTGTTACCGTTATCATTCATTATCAAAAACATTTCTTTAGCGGTCCGTGCGTGTCAGCGAGCGGGCCGTTTTTTTGTTAATAATACTCATACCTCTTTTGCTGTTTTCGTCGTCGCGGTCTCGGAGTGGCTTCTACTTCGCAGGCTCGCAGACAATCCTCCAAGTCGTCGGGTGCAACCCGGTATCGTGGCCGCTTTGTTCCTTCGCTCAAGTTGAACGCGCGAAGTTTTCCGCTTTTTATCCAGCAAATAACTCGCTCGGGCGTGACGCCGAGAATTTTGGCAATTGCGGGCGGCGTTAGATAACGGGTGGAGGTAGTCATTGCGATACCTCCTTAGGATTAACACACGTGGGGATTCTCACCACAAAAGGCTCGATCTCATTCCAGTCAAAGCGAATAGAACCATCGGGCAAAAGAACATGTGGCAAACGCCGTTGCCGTGCTAGTCGTGCAGATCGTCCAAGCGGCCAGTTAAACCGTTTGTCGATTTCTTCAGGGTAAAGAAGTTCTGGCATTTTTATTGCTCCTTCCATAAATTCATGGGAAGCAGCTTGCCAGAGAAAAGAACCCCGATGTTTTGGTATGTTTTCCGACCTTTTTTTTGAGAACTACCCCTTATGGTCGGATCGCCTCCGTTTTACACCCCCGCTTATGTCGGGAATGACGGTCCCGTTTTTACCGTAATCATACTTTTGCTGTACCATTGCGGTTGTGTTATTTGCCCGATTGCTCCCCATGGCCCCCGTGGCCCACTGAGATTCCAGACCGTTCCACCATTCTATGAGCCTTGCCCGGTCTACCTTGGGCTGAGCACCCTGCTTGGGAGTCACAATCGGTCCTGCATATTTATCATTAAGACTGCGTACTTTTTCCCGATCCTCTTTATTGTTCGTCAGGCTCAGGGCAATAAGGATCTCTCGCCAACTTGTGAGATATTGTTTGGCTGGTGGGATCTCGGTGGAGGAAACATTTTCCCCCACCTTTTTTGGTACACCTGAAGTTTGGCAAGCCCGATCCAACCACGGGATCCGCCCCGGAACGTCAAGTCTTAGAAACTCGGCCGGCGGTAGCCCCGTCCGCTCGAAAACCACGGCCGCAAGCTCGGATTCGGGGTAGGGGGTAAAGGTATCGCCGTCCCCGGGGGTAAGCTGTTCAACAAGCGAATTGTAAGCCTGATATACGCCGCGTTTTTTGTACCATTTGATAATGTCATTGATTGCGGACATGATTCATTCCTTGTAATAAATCACCTTGAAAAAACCACGCGGCAACCGATCAAGGTTTCGGCTTTCGGGTGCGCATACCCTAGCCGCGTGTATGTATTCTAGCCTTTTTTTCTTCGGGGGTACAACCACTTACGGACGTGATCGGTAACCGCCTTAAGCCTTGCGTCTGAAATACCCTCCCGGTATTCCGCAGCCATACTATCGTCTACGTGAGCCATGACGGCATTTAAGGCAACCTGGTCTTTTGCTTCGCCGCCTATCGTTTCGAGCGTGTGACGGCAAGCGTACAGCCCCAATCCCGGCCGGTGTAGTCCCAGTTCCTTTAACAACGTAATAAATTTCCGTGAGATTCCGTCAATCACAACACCGCCTTTTGTGTTGCCCTTATTGTCTTGATATTCCGGGGTATATCGGCACCACGGATTGCCGTGATGTGTGATGAAAACCAAATCATCATGCTCTTTTGATTTCGGCTTCGGTCGCTTTTCTATCGCTTTTTTCAGGGCTTTTAGAGTCTCGGGCCACAAGTGCACCCGCCGGTCAATGCCCGTCTTCGGACGCGGAAAGTCCAGCCAGCCGCTTTTCCAGTCGATGTGTGATTTCTGCAATCGGGCTAGATCATTTGCACCCAGCCCCGCATTTATGGCCGCAAGTGTCATTGCCTTAAGCTGCATGTCGGCCGCGTCAATGATCTTGCGAAGCTCCACGGCTTCGAACATTCTCGGCCCGTTCTTCTTGCGATTGAGCCTCAAGACCCGCTTAGGTGGCCGCTTGAATCCGGTACCAAACTTGACGGGGCGGTCAATTAGGTCTGAGTCAAAACCAAACTTGAAGACCACGCGAACACGGTTGATCTCGTTTCCCAATGTGGTCGGGCCGAGTCTCTTAGCTAGATGGGATCGAAACCGTTCGAAGTCGTCCGGTCGCAAATCTTCCAGCATACGGTTTTTACCGAAATGATCTACAATACCGTCGGTGGTCCGCTTGTAGTCTAAAAAGGACCGTCGGCTTAGTTCCTCAATCTCAACAAGCCGCTTTTTAGATTGCAGAAACGACTCGCAGAGATCGCGGATGGTTGCCCGGTCGTCATCTGGTCGGCGAGGTGTTCTACCTGCCAAGAGATCGTCTTTTTGTTCATTCCACAGAGCGAGTGCTCCATCTGGATCTTCCCACGGCCCAAAATAGATAAGTTTACCCCTGACTTTTTTTGCCCAACGCCTTGTGGCGTGGGGGAAAAGTGGGAAGTCAGGGCGAGGTTTGAGGGGCTTTACACGGGGGGGCTTTTGAGTAGAATTATTCATCTGGCATGGCCTTCTGGTCGAAAAACAAGGTTGTGCCTTTGTGCCCGTTGGGTCACGTCCAATGGGCTTTTTTTACATGTCATAATCCTAACAGGTGTCAAAACAGGTGTCAAGTAGCCAGAAAATAAGTCAAAAAAGATTGACGCAAGTTATTATATGATAATCATTTAGCCCCCTTCGTCTAGTGGCCCAGGACATCGGATTCTCAGTCCGAAGACAGGGGTTCGACTCCCCTAGGGGGTACTGGGGTAACCCGTTAGAGTCACACTGAGTCTTACGGAATCCCTCTAAGCCCTTGTCACCAAGGGCTTTTTGTTTTTCTTGGGACTCAGTGCGATCCAGTAAGACTGGGTGGTGCGCCGGCTTTTGCGCCACCTTTTCGTCTTTTCGTGCGCCGCTTTTTGCGCCACCCTCTTTGCCTGCTGGCCGGCTGTCTCCGACCCGGTTCCGACATGGGTTCGTGCGATCCACCGGACCACTTCCTCGTGCCGCTGGAGCCACTCTCTTCGGGGGGCTATCATCGGCCGAGACGGCCTTCTGGAAATGCTCCTCCGTCACCTGCCGGTAGTGACGGTTGGCGATCGCTTCGCTGTGCCCAAACCACGCCTCGCAGACATGCCCCGGAAACTTGTCGGCGGCATCCGTGACGGCCGACGCCCTCATGTTGACCCATGGCTTCTCCCAAAGCTCTACGCCCGCCCTCGCGGCCAGTTTGCCCAGCCACGTCCGACGGTTGCTCTCGGGCGTGATGTCTGGGAACATGCGGTCCTCGCCCTCCGGGGCCGCTTCCCACGCTTCTCGCAGGTATGGAGCCAGTTCCGGGAAGATGGGCACAACCCGCGTTCCCTTGCCACACCGCTCGGTCTTCGGGGCGTGGACGATGAAACGCTCCCGTTCCCAGTTGACCTCCGACCAGAGCAGACCCACCAACTCGGACGGAATCCGCAGGCCGGCAAACCGTGCCATAGCAATCGTGAGCCGCTGCAATGGGCTGCGACACTCGTCGAGCAGCAATTGGGTAGTCTCAAGCGTGACGTAATGCTGCCGGTCTGCGTTGACCTGCGCCGGCGTCGGAATATCCGTGAACGGGTTCTCCGGCACGAGCCTCCGCCGAACCGCTACTCGGAAAAACTGCCGCGCCCGTTTGACCTCGCGCGAGACAGTCGATTCG
>JAFGTN010000250.1 GCA_016934075.1 Pirellulales bacterium | reverse complement strand
CCATGCCCGTGCCGCGCCAAACCGGGCATCCTGCCGCCTGGGCAAATCTGGCCCATTCCGTAAACTCTTTCAACGGCCCCAATAGATTATAATAATCGGCCGCATCCATCCGCAACGCGGCAATCAGATCCTTGAGACAATTCAGGTGCAAAGCGACCGGCTGGGGGATTTTTTTTCGTAAAAGCACGTACCAGTCCAGGCGATGCTGGGGCACGGGACTCTCGAATGTAACCCCATCCAGGTCGGCCAGCGATTGTGAAACCTGAACGGCGCCGGCCGGATTTTCAAAACGCTCGTTGGGATCCAGAACCACGGGGAAATGTGGCGCGACGTCGCGTACTGCCCGAACCCGTTCGGCTATCGGATCACCCAATTTGCATTTCATTTTCACTCCTTGGAAACCCTGTTCGAGTGCCTTGCGAGTCCGACGGGCCGTGTCTTCCGGAGTTGCCCGGCCCATCCAGTAGTCGATCTTGACTCTGTCAATCATCTTTCCGCCAAGCAGATGGCATACAGGCACACCCAGGTGCCTGCCCAATAAGTCGAGCCAGGCCATCTCGAAGGCTTCGTAGGTGATATACGACTTATAGTCGTCGCCGTGAGGAAGTGGCAGATTACCGACCGGCAGTTCGGCCAGAGTTTTGCCGGTAATCAGCCGCGCGTATTCGGCAAGCGGCTCTGCTAGATCGCCTCGGCGAGGTTCTCCCAGGCCGATCAGGCCGTTGTTGCTCACAAGCTCGATGATCCATTTGGGAAACTCCCAGAAGTTGGCCACTTGACCGCTAAACGGATCTGGGGCACAGAGCCGATCTTCCACACCGGGCGAATGAACAGTGTCGGGCTTCATGGGCACAATGAGTTTGTGAATCCGGACTTCTACAATCTTCATAGTTAGTTCTCCACCTCGAATATCGCTTCTATTTCAACCGGTATTCCCATCGGTAAGGAACCTACTCCAACAGCGCTGCGGGCTCCGATGCCGGCTTCGGGTCCGAATATGTCGGAGAACACTTGACTGCATCCGTTAATTACGGCCGGATGGTTATTGAAATCCGACATACAGTTGACCATACCAAAGAGCTTAACCACCCGACGTATTCGATCCAGGCTGCCCAAGCCCTGGCGAAGGGTTGATAGAATGGCCAGTGCGGCTCTGCCCGCAGCGTCATAAGCCGCCTGTTGGTCCAACTCTTCCCCCAGGCGGCCGATGATATATGAGCCGTCGTCGAGTAAGGGTCCGTGACCTGAAATGTACGCCATGTTGTCTATCAAGAGCATGGGTTTATACAGCCCTGTCGGTGCGGGCGGTGGCGGCAGATCCAGCCCCAGCTCAACCAGTTTCTTATCATAACTCATAATATAAATTTTCAGATCGTTTATTCTGCTTCATATTGTCAACATTATTGGAATCTAGTATACATAAATGTTGGATGGCGTGGCAATAGTGAGGAACCTGCATATGAAAGACATATCGATTTGTCTGTTCGCCTGGGATCTTTGCGACGAGGGTGTAGAGGAGGTTTTGGGACGAGTGGCTGATATGGGGGCGACTTCGCTATATCTGGCGGCCACATATCACGCGGGCTGGTTCGTTTTGCCGCATAATCCAAAACGGAAATGCCACTTTGCCGAAGACGGCGTGGCATATTTCCAGCCGCAAGAAACACTCTACGAGGGAACACCGCTTAAGCCAAAAGTCGCGGGCATTGCCGCCGATACCGATTGGTTCACAGAGGCCGGGCAATTGCTGGACCGATTCGGACTGCGTATGACGGCCTGGACGGTTTGCAACCACAACACGCCATTGGGATTGAAACATCCCGAACATACCGTGCGAAATGCCTTCGGCGACTACTATCCACACGCGCTGTGCCCGGCAAGCAGGGCTGTGCGCGATTATGTGAGGGCATTGTCGGTCGATTTGGCTTCGCGATATCCATTGCAATCGATTTTCCTCGAAGCGCCCAACTATCGCGGCCGTCGACACGGCCATCATCACGAGCGAGAATTGGTTAAGCTAGGCCACTTGGAAAACACCTTGCTGGACATCAGCTTCTCAGAGCACGATCTGGCGGCTGCCCGAGCGGCCGGTGTCGATGGAGATCGAGTTCGCCAATCAATTCGAGAACATCTCACAAAGTACCTCGACGCCGCACCGCGGCTGCGGGAGGATTTGCCTCTAACAATGGCGCAGTTTTTGGACGATCATCCGATGACGGCCGATTATCTCGCCGTTTTGGACGAGCAGGTTTCGAGATTGGTAGCCGAGATCAAAAGCGACATTCGTCAATGGGACGTTGAACTTGAAGGCGTTGAACGGATCGCGGCTTATGACGTTCAGGTTGTGGGCGCGTATGGTCTGACTCCCGAAGAAGTTGCCCGAAAAACGACACTTGCCAGATCGCAAATCCCGCTGTATCAACAAATCCGCGTTGGCTTCCGCCTTGGTGGTGATCCTTCCGCGATAGAAAGCCCAAAGCAAGCCCGCGAGTGTGTACAAGCTGCCTCTGAAAGCGGTGCCGATTCGGTATTTTTCTATAACTATTCGGAATCGCCACTGGAAAGTCTTGAATGGATACGTTATTCAGTTGGCATATGAACAACGTCCGAAGAGAAGATTCGACCTCAGCGCAAACTTTTCACACTACAACTCACAATAGTCTTGCATGTGCGTCTATTTCCGGCGTTTCCAATAGATCAGACTCGTTAGTCCGCATAACAGCAAAGTGATACTGCCGGGCTCGGGCACAGAACTTGCGGCAACGGTTGTGCCCGTGCCGTAGAAGGTTGCCAAGATACCGAGGTCGATGATGTCGATGGAAACGACGGATGACTCAGGGATAGTTGAAATCTTGTTCAGAAACATGTCGTAGACGCCCGCTATGAATCGGCCTCTTCGCGGGAAATAACTTGTTGGGCGCACAGATGTTGTCATGTCGGGCAGCCGCCATCGACGCTTGGTACCGTGCCGTCTTGAACCTAGAACTAATGAAAACGGTCTGCGTGACCAAATATCTTAAAAGCGCAACTTTGAATTAGAAAGCGTATTAGTCCTTCGCTTGCGCTTTGTGCTTAGTATGCCAAGTGAAAATTCCGACCAAAACCGTTAATCGCGACGGCCACCAGCTATCCAAACGATAGCGGCTATGCCCAACAGAGAGCTTCCGGCGATCAGGTTCAATACAAGGTCTTCACCGCGTGTCCATATAATTCCGCCGGACACAATAATCAATCCGTAAGCGGCCGTGGCCAGGGCGATTATCACGTTTGCCGGTAGCGGTTGGGCGTCGGTGCCGTCGTTATCTGCAGTGGTGACGGGCTGTCGTTCAGCCGGCTTCTTCCAGGGTGCGTGGTTTTCGAGCCGCTGTAAGTATGGCCCGTATGTCTTCAAGAATATTCCTCCACAGAATACGTAGCCTGCCAGCAGCAACACGGCTCGCTGGTAATAGCCGACGTAGACATAAGAAAGTCCGATAACCATCAGGGCCACGCTAGCCGCGCCCAAGAGCGACAATGCCAGTCCGACTAGAATCAAACCGAATCCGTTGCCGGGATCGATAATGTTTTTTACCGAATTATTCATTGACATGTCTCTTTCTCCACCGTACCTTCGGCCAAGTCCCGCACCGGCCGCCAGGCGCCCAGAGGACGCGCGGCTCGATAGAAACGCTCGAGGACTTCCGGGCTATCGGCGGGTGTTAAAAGCGTGACCCAAATCCATACGCCCGTGTTGACGGCGATTACCAGATAGGTTTTGTCCCACCATGCCCAGCTTGCGGTCGGTAGCACGAACCAGACCAGTGCCGGAATTACGATCCCGCCCAACGATGCCGAGATCCGACCCCAGCGATTGAAACGCCACCACCACCATTGAGCCCAGTTGGCCGGCATCTCGGCCGAAGCGGCCGCGACCATGAATGCCGCTACGTCGAAAATCAACTCCACTCGATATGCAACCACTATAGCAAGGGCCAATATCAACGCGATTGCAAATCGGCCAACCCAGACATAATGCCTTTGAGAGGCTTGAGGACGAACGTAGCAACGATACACATCGTTTACCAGTACCTGTGCGCCGAAAGTCAGATTGCTCCCGATTGTCGACATCACCGACGCCAGCATGGTGACGAACAGCAGGCCCAGCATACCCGGAGGGAGAAACTTGGACATCAAGAGTCCGTATGCCTTCTCGCGATCGATGTGCGATGGATCGTCGATGGGTAGTCGCAGTTCGGGCCATTCCACCACGGCTCCCAGCGAAGGCAACGTTACCAGCAAGAGTAGCACGAACAGCGCCACCTCGGCGACGATGTACATCTTCGAAGCCTCGCGCGTATTTTTGCTGGAAAAAAGGTACTGCCCTTCCATGGCACCGCCCAGCGGCGCGGTATCTCCTCCGTAGCCGATACTGGTGCCGATCATCCAGGCCAATGCGGCAGCGATGGGTAAGATCGTGTGATCGGCAGGTGGAATACCCTGCAATGCCGTATCGCCTACAACGTCTTGCAGCTTGGTCGCCAGCGTGGCCGGCCCTCCCATCTCGAATAAGACGATGCCACAAAGCATGGCACTGCCGACGAACATGATCAATGTCTGAATCGAGGCGGTGGTAACCACGCCCGAAAAACCGGAAACCATTACGTATGCCAACACTACCGGTATCACGACCAACAGCGTTGTTGTCTTGTCGGTGCCGAGAACAGGCTCGGAAATTTTATATATTGCCAAAAGACCGGTTCCGGTCCATGCCACCATTGCCAGCAGCGATGATTTCAGTGCGACCCAAGTACGGATAATACGGCTTGCCAGGCCGCCGAAGCGAAGCTCATAGAACTCGGGCGTTGTAAAAAGGTTCAGCCTTCGCCAGAATACGGCGAAAAGCATGGCTCCGATGAAAAGGGCGATGCCGAACCGACTTAGGTAGAACCAGCAGACGAAAACTCCGGTGGCCACCGCGAATCCGCTATAGGCCGGTGCCACGTCGGCGTTCATCATTGCCGCCGCGTAGGACAGCCCATTGGCCCAACCGGAGTTGCGTCGCCCGGCAAGAAAGAAATCTTCCAGGCTGCGCCCGGCGAAGCGACGATAATACAGACCGATGGCCAATAACAGGACAAAATAACTGCCGATTACGAGCCAGTCGATTTGTTCGAGTTGAGTCGTCTGCATGGGCCAATTGCTTTATTTTCCGGATAGTCGATAGTTTCCGATTTTCAAGTGATACTCGGAGAGTTTTGAGCCAAAAACAGATAGTTTGCCAGCCAGATCCATCGACGAGCCGCATGTTCGGGTAAGCTGCTAATGCGTGTATGGATCTTTTGCAACGCCGATTCGGTCTCTTTTTGTTTTCCGACGGTTCGCGCGAATGACAGATATTCGCATGCACTAGATCGTTCCCCCAGCAATTGTCCTGCAACGGTATCGAGAAAGACATCCAGGTCGGCGATGCGGTTATTGCGACTACCATAATTTTCCAGTGCAAGATAGTTTAACTCCGCGCCCGCATTTAACGGTGATACTTCGCCGAACATGGAAATCGCGTCGATTCCCCAACGGATGCTTCGCTGTACGACTTCGGCAAGCCAATCGATGGCCAGTTCTCCACGATATCGATTCCAATATGTCGACAAGGATGTTCGCATAATATGTCGTTGACTGTCGTTCACGATTCCTCTTTTGGTTCTACCGCAGTCTTACTCGCATTTTTCTGAGAACCACTTACCCTTGGCAATGCCGACGTGGCAACGGTGCCGACCAGGGTAGCTTGCAGCATTTGGCGACGATTGTATTGATTCATGGCTCCGGTAGCACCTCTTTAAGCGAAGGAATATCACCGCTCTTTCTGGTGGGAACATTGCGAGACAGAGTAAAAAACTCTCGAAACCAGTTGATCTCGCGAGAGATTTATGTTACAAGAAAGGCCGATGGCGGTCAATTGCTGAGGTAAATAAACAACCAACAAGCAGAGTTTTCAGGATAAAATAGTCTCTATAAACGGGTTCCCACCGGTTCATGTTTAGTTGTAACCATCTATCACGAGCAAAGCTACATGAGCGAGCAAAAACGTTGCAAGGCGGCACTCGACCGGAGGGCACTCTTCAAGGGCATCACCGGCGGCGTAGTCGGCCTCGGGGTATATCTGCACGGTAGTCGATCTTCCGCCGCAACTCCATCAACCGCCGGTATGAAAATCAATCCGCTTGCCGCAAGATTGCCTATCTGGAAACTTAAACGGCCCAAGCCGGCTTTGCCCAACTCGTACTTCTGGACATGGGACCACAGCACCAACTGGATGCTTGACGATCCGGGCATGCTGAATTTCGGCTGCGATAACCGCTATCTCAAGCAGGCGAAAACTTATGTGGAAGATTATAGGCGGCTCACCGATCTGGCGGCTGGGTTGGGTGTTAAGGGGATAGTGATATGGGGATTTCTGCGAGACGCGCATGGCGGCATCGACTCGGCCCGGCGAATTGTCGATTATGCGAATACGAAAGGCGTGGCGATAATGCCCGGATTCGGAACCAATGAATATGGAGGCGCATATTACGAAGGCGCTCATCCCTATAATATGATGACATTCCTCCAGAAGTATCCCGACGCGAGATCGATCCGCGAAGACGGACAGCCACGCCGCCGAGATTGTGTATGCCCTTCCCACCCACGATTCGTCCCTTGGCTCCAGGAGGGGCTGCATTGGATTTTCAAAGAGTTCGATATCGGTGGATTGAATCTGGAAAACGGCGACTTCATGATGTGTCACTGCGCGAAGTGCAAATCGCGCCGCGAAAAATGGACGGCAAGCGACCCTGACTTTTGGCGGCATCAATACTTAGGCTACGCGCCTGCTCTGGAAGCAATCGGCGGTCAGTCGAAAAACAAGTTGATCACCTGGGCAACGTACAAAGGATTCTTGAAGGGAAACGCACCCGCGGGCTCGTTTTACGAACAGCGTCACGCATACATGGAGTGCGACCGGCCGGCACTGTTGGACAAGCTCCCGGCCGAGGCCCTGTGTCAATGGACGCTCACAGGGATGGTTCGCGAGCGGCCGCTGCCGTTGACGAAGTATCTTGACGACGGCGTGCCTGCGGATTCGTTGGCAAGTAATAAGTGGCCGGCAGCGGTGAAACCTCCCGCCAGTCGCAATACGGGATTTCTGCATCAAGGTAGCCAATGGGGACAACGGTCGACTCGTTACGATCTGGTAGTCGGCACGATCAAGGAAGGCTGCCTGAGGGCATATCGTGCCGGGCTAGAGGGCGTCAGCATCCACGGCGAAGTTTCCAGTATGCACGTGCCCTGGGCGTTGAACTATTTGGCCTTTTCGCATTTCACCCACTGGCCCGAGGATTCGTTACGGCAATTCGGCTCCAAAACGTTGGAGGCCGTCTTGGGATCGGCCGAGGAAGGTGAAGCCTTTGCCGAATTGCTTGCCCATTGGGACGCCAAAACGCTCTCCGAGCAACAGAAAGCCGATTTGCGGCAACGCAATGCGGCGCTGCGAGGCGACGTGCTGGGTGGGTCGCATTTGGAACGCTGGCGGTTTTGGAATTGGCTAGCGGCCATGGCCGAAGGTGGCCAGGATCGGCAAACGGTAAGCGTGTTTTAATATTTTGGCATCATTGGTTATCAAGGCAAGGGACATTATGGATTTGAGAAACCAAGATCGCATGGCGATCAGCAGGCGGGATGCAATCAAAGGCCTTGCACTGAGTGGTTGTCTTGCAGCCGGCGGAGATTTGCAGTCGCTGGCGGCTGCCGTCGAGAAGTCGCAAGGCGGCGATAAGCATAATTCCTACAAATATCGCATTGCATTCGGTGCTTGGATCAACGACATGCGCAACGAGCCTTTGCCTCTGCAGGACTGGCCCGCGCCGCAGATGGACGAGGAAACAATCCGCAGTGCCATCGCAGCCATGGACGTGCAGGCCGAGGCGGGATTCAATTATCTGGATGCTTGGGGATTATTTGCCACCAAGTCTTATCCCCCGGATATCGTCAGTGTCTTCAATGACAAGATTCGCCGCAAACGAGTTAATGAGTTGATCGAAGCCGGAAAAAAGCGGGAAATCAAGCTGCTATTCGGGCTGGGACTGATGAGTTGGGGCTACGATGAGATCATCAAAAGTGACCCGGAAGTGCGGGACCCGGCCAGCGAACATCCGCATGCCATGTGCGGCAACAAAGACAAGGCTTGGAACTATGTGAAGAAGATCATCGACTGTGCGTTGTCGGAATATGATTTTTGCGGCGTGCATCTCGAATCGGCCGACCAGGGTTGGTGTCAGTGTCCGGCCTGCGGCGGGAGAGATGGTACCGTGGGGTATAATGTACGACTGAATATACGGGCCGCCGACTATATTAAAAGCAAATGGCCGGATAAATTGGTGACCGTGATCCCCATCAATTGGCTCAACGGCACCGGAAGACGCTGGTTCAACGAAGACGATAAAGCCAGACTGATCGAGTTGAGCAAGCACATAGATTGTTTTATGGATCTTGGCTGGCGGGGAACGTATATTGCCGACAACGAGCGTAAAGACTTCATGAAGAAACTGCACTGCGCATACGGCACCGCAGGGGGAGCTCACTTGTACCACAGTGTTCGCTGGGATCGCTCGACATACTTCCTGCCGTATATAAGGCGGAGCGGCAATACGATTAAGCAACACTACGAAGAAGGCGCCCGGGCTTGCATGCTCTATCAGGGACCGGTCAGCAATCCGGCCACCGAAATCAATATTGCCGTGGGTGGACGAATGTTATCGGATGCCAAGAGAAATCCAGAAGACGTCTTGGCCGAAGCAATCGAATTTTATTACAAGCCGAAGACGCAAGCGGCGCACAAAAAACTGGTAGATATTTTTCTGAGGGCGGAGGACACCTACTGCAACGGCTGGGACGCGAAGGCTTTTGCTGCCGGCCGCGATCCGAATTCTCCCTGGTGCGGGATGCCTGGCGAGTTCTATCTGAACGAAAAGCTGTATGGGAAATCACCCGGCCCCGCGGGTTATCTGATTGAGCCATACCTCAATGCGGCCGGTCGAAAGGCGTACCGAGAGGGCTTGGTATCAATTCTAAAAGAGTTGCCGGTGATCAAAGGCAGCTTTGACGATACGGGACGGATCGCAAAAATTCGCCGTGCCGTGATTGTCACTCTGAACCTGATAAATACGATCTGCCAATGCAAGGGCGAATCGTGGGAATGACGCAAATGAATAGAATTGTAATCAAGCTACTCTTATGTACGTTATTTCTGTTTGTCACCAGACTTGTACATGCCGCCGATGTACAATCTCCCACCACAGAAGATTCACGTAGTGATAAACGTCCGGCAAAAATTTGGAAGTTGCACGGTCTGTTGGGCGAAATACCTAAACGCATTACGAATGACTATCCGCTTTCCGATCAGCAGAACAAGGCGGGATGGAAGCTATTCGCGCCGCTAAGCGACGAGTTCGAGGGTAAGGAATTAAATCCCCAAAAATGGACGCGGGGGTTTCCCGGTTGGAAAGGTCGGCAGCCCGCGCTGTTTAGCAAAAGGAATGTCACTATTTCAGATGGCAAATTGCATTTGGTTATGCGTAAAGAGAAAGTAACAGCCGAGGAGGAAAAACTCGGTTATCGCGACTATACGTCAGCGTGTTTACACAGCAATGCACACGGTTACTATGGATATTACGAGGTCAAGGCCAAGCCCATGGACTCGGCCGGATCTAGCTCATTTTGGTTCCGTCTAGACGAGACACCGGGCTGGGCCACAGAGATCGACGTCTTCGAAATAGGGGGTAAAGCCAGGAGTTTCGAACATAACTATCACATGACCCTGCATGTGTGGCAGACGCCCAACTCCAAGGAGCACTGGAGCGTTCCCGGTATCTGGAAAGCTCCCTGGCGTCTGGCTGATGGTTTTCATATCTACGGTTTTGAATGGGGTGATGATGAGATCAGATGGTACGTGGATGGTGTGCTGGTTTACACTGTGGAAAACACGCACTGGCATCAACCATTGCGGATGATTTTTGACAGCGAGACGATGCCGAAATGGTTCGGCATGCCTGACGACAAAGATTTACCGTCAACCTTCAGTGTCGAATACGTACGAGCCTGGAATAAGAGTTAGTAGCTAACCAACAAAGAGCGGATTACAGGCTTGATTTTCCTCTTATTATTTCCCACACGTAGAGCATAATTTTGCCAGTACCGGTTGATCTCACGGGAGATCTTGGTATATTGGACAATGTTTGAAGGCCCTGGAATCACGATCCAAGCCGAGGATGGTGGCAACTTAACGAGACACAGCAGGAGGCTTGTTGGTACATGCGAGAGAAAATATGGCGGTTCATTCGAGTAAATCGGTAACTTTGACCGACGTAGCCGAGGCGGCGGGTGTTTCGCGATGGCTGGCCGGACGTGTGCTCAACGGCGGAAAGAGCAGCGCGCGATCCAGCGAGGAAACCCGGCAGCGAATAATTCACGTGGCCAAGCAGTTGCACTATCACCCAAACCATGCCGCGAGGATGCTCACCGGCAAACGCTCGCACAGTTTCGGCCTGCTGGTGCTTTCGTCGGGCGATCCTTTGCGTTCATTCCTGGTAGAGTATCTCGATGCCCGTTCTATGGAAGTTGGTTGTCATACCTTAATCGGTAACACCATGGGTCCGCCGGACGTTGGACCAAACCAGTTCGATCAATACGTCGACATTTTTGCCCAACGCGGCGTGGATGGTGTTTTCTGTACGGTTCACCACTGGTGCGAAGGCGACCGGGAGCGGTTGCTCGAACGTCATCCCAATACGGTATTCTACGAAAATCCCGGCCTGCCCGGCGCGGCATACGTGGAGGTCGATCGCGAAGAGGCCGTACGTCTGGCAGTACGTCATTTGTCCGAGAGGGGCTGCCAAAAAATCGGCTTGGCCGTGATGACATTGTCGCGCCAGACGCATATCGCAAGACGCCGTGGTTATGAAATCGAGATGGCTCTGCGCGGTCTGCCTTTCGACGAGTGCTCGATTTTCAATGGCGAAAAACACGGGCTGGTAATTGCAAAATACAATACGTCTAGCAACAAGTGGGATTTCCCCATCGAAGTAATGGATCAGGTGATTAACAGTCTGGTGCGCGACCAGGGGTGTGATGCGATCGTGGCCCACGATGATTTTTGGGCGGCCGCGATGATTAAACGCATGCGAGCGCGTGGTATTTCGGTGCCGCACGATGTGGCTGTGGTCGGCTATTTGAACCATTATCTGGCCGATTGGTCCGACCCGGCCTTGACCACCGTCCACTTGCGTCACAATGTGGCAGCCGAAATGATGGTTCAGATGCTCGAACGCATGGTAACTGAAGGACCGTTGCCCGAGGACGAGCGGGTAGTAAAGATAAAGCCTAAGTTGATCGTCCGTGAATCGGCTTAAAGGAGAGAGAAATGAACCGTAAATTAATCCTTTTGAGCGTGGTTGCCATTACTCTTATGGGATTCGGAGTTTCCCATGGAGATCTTATTATGGTCGACGATCTTGCCGTATTTAAAGGCGATGGTTTTGAAAACGACACGGTGGGCACATCGCCGTCGTCGACCGGCGTGGGCGCTTGGGTTGACGGAGCCGATGCGTATGTTAAGAATGAGTTATTTCCCGGAGCAGCCGAAGGTTTTAACTATGCTGCGCTGAGTGCAAGCGGTGGTACTGCTCTACTGAATGCAACTTTCAGCGGCGCAAGTCCCGGAGCGGTGATTATCAGCAAATGGTCGCTATATATCTCGGACGCTGATACAGCAACTCGCGCGTCCGCAGGCCATCCCTATCAAGCGGGCTATACTACCGAGGTGAATAAAGATTGGTATCCTAAAGCGAAAAATGCTTGGGGAATGCTGTTCCCCGAAAGCGTAAACTCACAATATATCGATGTGACCGGGATTGGTAGTGACGAAGTTGCGGTCTATTATCTCGGCGAATTGAGTGCCGACGGCTGGGGCAACGTCACTGTGGGTGGTCAGAATATGTATATCAAGGTCGGCATGTGGCATAGCGTGGAGATGAACTACACTGAAGATACTCCGACGTTCACGATAAGCATAGATGGCGTGGTATCCGATCCGCTACTTGCCGCTCCGTTGGGCGGTACCTACTGGACGAATACCGGTCCAACCGTGGCGTTGATCCATAGCACGAAAGCAGATGGCGGTACATTCATGACTTACATCGATGCACCGGTTCCGGAACCGGCGACATTCACACTTTTGGTCATCGGGATGTTTTGTTTGTGTATGTTGAAGAGGAAGCACAAGTAGTGACGGGCTGAACGAGCAACGTTGTAGTGGTAATTACATACATTCATTTGCCGTACAGCGCAATTGTTCGCGCCTTTTGCACTTTCAGCAAGGAAGAACACGGTGGTACTTTTTCTCAACCGAAGTTGTCGATCTCCCAAGGTGTTGCATTCGAGGCTCGGATTCACGCTGGTGGAATTGCTGGTGGTGATCGCCATTGTCGGTATTCTCATCGCTTTGCTCTTGCCGGCCGTGCAGGCGGCTCGCGAAGCCGCGAGGCGCAGCCAATGCAGCAATAATATGAAGCAGATCGGTTTGGCTTTACACGGTTATCACGAAGCCCTGCGTACTTTTCCGTGGGGCTATTCGCTCTATCAGCCCGGCGATCCGGGCGGTGGACCCGGAAATGCCATGTACAGTTGGTCTGCATTGATTTTGTCGTACCTGGAACAAAATGAAGTCTACGAGCGAATCAATTTTTCCAGAACAGTATGCGTCGATCCCGCCAGTAACGAAGCCGTACAGACCCTGATCTACGTATATCACTGTCCCAGCGCGGACGAAAACCAGTTGATCTTCTGCTGTGGGGCAATACCGGGCGATTACGATATGGCGGAAACCAATTATGCGGGCATCGCCACGCATCTGCCGGCCGATTATTACACGACTTGGAACGCCAAGGGCACCGGCATCTTGTTCCCATACTGCGATGACAAAAATACTGTTTACGGAACGGTGTCTATCCGAGACATCACCGACGGCACCAGCCACACGCTTATCGTGGGCGAAGCGAATATCGATCAATATGCCGGTGATCCGGGAAAGCAAAATAATTGTGCCAATCCCAACCAGTGCTACGCGGGTAACAAATGGGCCACGATCAATACGATAACCACGGGATACGGCATCAACGGCGATTTCCAGTCGTATCTCAATGGCCCCAAGAGCGAACATCCCGGCGGCGCGCAGTTCCTCTATGCGGACGGGCATATCGAGTTTCTGGAAGAATTGATCGACCAGAACGTACTCGATGCCGTCACAACGCGTGCCGGAGGAGAAGCCGTCAGATGAACCCAGGCGGGATATGTCGCAGATTCATTGGATCGGACCAAAGCAGGTGGCTGGTATGCGGATTGATCGTGGGAACCCTCGGTTTGCAACTGGTTGCCTGTGGAGGTCCAAGAATTCCCCTGAAGGTAATCCACGGCAAGGTAACCAGCGGCGGACAAAAAGCAGACACGGGCCGCATACGTTTCGTACCCATCGAAGGCACGCCCGGCCCTGCCAGCGCCGCTTTGATAGTCGACGGTCAATACCGCATCGAAAAACGCGGCGGGGTGCCGGTAGGCAAACATCGAGTGGAAGTTGCCGCATATAAAACCAGCGGCCGCAAGGTTCGCGGCCCGGCCGCCACCGGCGGTGGAATGGTCGATGAAAGAATTCCCGTGGGATCACAGAAGTATAGCGGTCCGCAGTCGACGATTACTGTCGAAATCACAGCCGATTCCGACGGTCT
>JAFGTN010000249.1 GCA_016934075.1 Pirellulales bacterium | reverse complement strand
GCTTCCCGACTGTTGGAACTCGAACCGCGAGTGGGGACATTTCGTATCCAGGAGATGTATCTCAAGCGCGGGGATATTGATGAAGCAGTGCGTCGCGTGTTCTCGTGGCAGAATGCCAAAGTTAGTTTGCAAGACACAAGAGCCGTACGTGTCGAGTACCACACTTGGTGGTTTCACTCGCTACTCGTCTCGGAGGACCGTTGGGAAACGCGGTTCCCGATCACCATCAACGCCTCCTCCGGAACCGAGGTGGAGTTGCCCAACCCGCTTGACCTTTGGGAGTTCGAGCCACATCCGGCTGCTTGCCAACAACCACCGCCCACTTATGGACAAGCGGTGCAACGAGCGCAACTTCGGCTTCGAGCGTTGGCCACCGAGTTCCTCGACCGCATGGACGGACGACTGCAGCGCGACCGAAAGCGGCTTCGAGAGTACTACAACGCTCTGCTACGAGAAGCCCATCACAAGAAGTCCCGGGGCCAGGAGAAGCCCGACCCCGAAAAGCAAGAGGCCAGGGAGAGAGCGGTGAAGTTAGAGCTCCGGCGCAAAGCAAGCGAGTTGGACGAGCGCTACGCGATGGAACTGACATTGAAGCCGATAGTTCTGACTCGCTTGGAAATCCCATCACTGGCGATTGATTTGTCCGTGCAGCGCAAGCGCTCCCAGCGAAAGCACACAGTCTACTGGAATCCGCTGTTGAAGCAGTTGGAGCCGATCTGCTGCAGCCACTGCGGCTGCGGAACATTTTTAGTGGCCTTCACGAACGAGGACGTCGATCCGCTCTGCGCCAAGTGCTTCAGGTGAGGGGGGGGCTATCCTACAAGTGTCCCTTGGGCAAACGCCCCTGGGAAATGGGGATTCTGTGTAGAATACGGCTCGGCAGAAGAAAAAGTATGTACTCCATTCTTGATATCGACCTTGATTACTTCAACCAAATACCTGATGCCGCCCACCGTCTTGAGCAACTGCTGAACTGGGCAGCCTGTCCGGTGTCGATTGTTGTGGAGCGTCACAATCATGCTTTTGCCCGATGGAAGAAGAGATGGCAGACACACAACATCCCACCATCGCACATTCTCCACGTTGACGAGCATCACGACATGATGGGCCAGCAACGGCAAACCAACATTGCCAACTTCATGTTCCATGCGATGCGTACGTGGCCCGAGTGCCGAGTGCATTGGTTGGTACAGCATCCCGTCGACTCGCCCGCCATGTGGCTGGAAGACGAAATGTGGGACTCGTTACGGCGCAGGTTCAGTTACGGGCCTCACCGCCCCGCCCGGTGGCCGAAGCCGGATGTTGTCTCGGTTTGCACAAGTCCCGACTTCATCTCTCCCAATCTGGCGGCAGAACTGATGGGTGTACTTTCAGGATTCATCGCGAATCATCTCAAAAGGAGAATGTCGAACAAGGCCCTGCAGGCGACAAAGAATGTGGTTTGAACCGCCTCGACTTAGCGGCTATACTTGCCCGTTATATCGGTGTGCGTTTTCAGCAGTACTGGAGTTGCGCATGATTAGCCCGTGTGACGGATGCCAGAGGATTTTTACGGAGGACCTCATTCTGGTGACTGCGAAGGAATGGAGACCATCTCTCTGTAATGTTTCTGCTGCAGGGTCGGCTGCCTGCAAAGAGTTAGATTGCCACTACAACATCGAGGGTGGCTGCACGGACTTCCAGTTTTGCGATAGTTGCTTGGCATTGCAAGAAATCATCGACAGAACGTTTTTGGACTTTCCGGCGTAACGCGGTCCGCCGTGCCAAACATTCGCGATTCTCCCAAAGTACCACCGTATTTTGGCACTCCAGTCGCCATCCGCGCACGGTCCAGTTCACAAGCCCACTTCACCCAGCAGCCCGCCCATCATTCTCCCCATCAATCCCCGGCAACTTCGCTATAGCCGCCGATTGATCTTCCAAATCGACATGCGAATAGATATTCATCGTCAACCGAATGTCACTATGACGGGCCAAGGTCTGCGCCGTCTTGGGCGAAATGTCGGCCTTGCAGAGGTTCGTCACAAACGTATGCCTCAGGCTGTGGAAATCGGCGAAGCGCCCCTGAGAGTCCTGGTATTTTAGGAAGTCGCTGGCCTCGCGCCGCTTGTGTTCCTCTTCGTCCTTAGCTTTATCGATCCAAATAGCCCTCGCCGCCTTAAGATCCTGCATCATCATTTCCGACGTTCGGCGGTCAACGCCACAAGTGCGCTCGTCGATGGGAAAGAGAATTTCTCCGGGCGCGGGCTTACGATACACGAGCCATTTTTGGAAGCGTTCGACAATATCCGGGTGCAGAATCTGAATATCTTCACGGCGGTGCTTACTGTAGGCCGCCTCGACAGTAACGATCGGCGGTTTGGCGTTCAGTTTGAAATTCTGCCGTGTCAGGCTCCCCAGCTCACCACGGCGCAGGCCGGTCCAGGCCGCCAGAATATAGAGCATGGCCCGGTCCCGGCCGCAAAGCCCAACCGCCGGCGGGCCTTTTTCCGCTACCTTCACCAGACGTGAAAATTCATCCTGCGAAAGCGGGCGCCGATCATGGCGGCGGTCGACACACGTATTGAGCATCGCCAGGCCGTCCAGCGGGTTGCTCTTGAGTCGCTTGTTATTCACCAACCAGCGGGTAAAGTTCTTTATCGCACGCAGGTAATGGTTGCTCGTCTGTATGCTCAATCCGTCTTCTCGAAGATCGGCCAAAAAGCTCTGCACGTCAGTGGCCTTGATCTGACTAGCGCGTTTCCAACCGCAGGTATCCACAAAACGTCGAATCTTGCCCTTGATCTCCATTACATACCTGGGCGAGTTGTTTTTGCTCTTCTGGCTCTTTTCAAAATCATCCAGATGGACATCGATCGGCTTGAGCATCTCTTCATCGATCGGATCTTCCAAGCCCGCCTTCTGGCGTTCTACTTTCTGCACTAACTCCTTGAGCATGGTTTGCGCTACTGCCTTATCTGTCGCCAAAGGCACTCTCTTTTCGCAGCCGAGCGAATCCGTGTAACGCCCCCACCATTTCTTCGATTTCTTCTTCACCTTCTCACCCGTCTTCGGATCTCTCAGTATAACAGGTTTCTTGTAGATGCTAGCCATATTGGCTCCTTTCTTTGATGTGATAGTATTTACAACGCGTCGGATAACAAGTAACAGTGAGCACTGTTTTTCAAATAAGCTCAAGCGGACATCCGCCCAACCGGGCGAGAATTCCTAAGAATTCCCGCCACACATTCCAAACAATCAACCCACCTTAATCATCTCTCTGGGCGATCCACGTCGCCCTATTAGGACACCCGGCTTCAACCCAGGCGGCCAACTCCTTCGGGCGCCAATAAAGTGAACGGCCGATACGCACCGGTGGCGGTGTCTGGCCAGCCCGATCCCATGACCTCCAGGTCCGCACAGAACAACCAAAACGCTCCGCGGCCTGGGCCGCATTGAGCAGAAGTAGGGAAGTATCATTTGCTGCTACCATCGTTATTCCTCCCCAAAACCTTGCTCTTCGAACTTGGTGCGAATGTCGTCCATGATCTGTTCAATGATGTACCAGGTGCAGTCGAGTTTTTCGGCAATTACCGACTTGGAATAGCCCTGGCTGAGCAATTCGCAGACGCGTCGCTGTTGGTCGTCCATCTTGGCAACCACAATCTCGACATCCGAGCGGCGCTCAAGATCAGAATTGTCATAGGTTTCATCGCCCGAAAGGGCCACACTCTGCTCCAGGCACTCGCGACGACTATCAGAGCGTCGCATTTTGCAGAGCTGCTGATCGATAACTGAAGTCAGCATGGTTTTTTCCGATGCGCCATTGGCACGCTCTTCGTCGTACTCAATGTCCATCAGGATAATCACCAATTCTTGAATTACATCGTCCAACTCATCATCCCGGAAGCCAAATTTTTTCGATCTTTTTAGAGCCAGCTCTATTTTCCAATTTTCCAGCACGCCGTCATAACAAAATCTCTTCATCTCTTAAATACTCCTAGAAAATAAGGGGTTTTTCTTGTCCGGCCGGCCACACGACCGACGTCATGTGGTGGAGTATCAAGACTTTAGGCGCTCACCGTACATGTACTTTTAGATGCCAAAGCGCTTTTTCAAAATGCTTGTTTTTACGGGGTCAAACGCACGGTTCAAACTGTTGACGTTTACTGTTCAAACCGTTGACGTTTACTGTTTGAACTGTAAACGCCTGTTTTCCTAACAATTGATATGCTTGTTTTTACGGGGTGAAACGCACACTTTGAACGAAAAGCGTTTACATTTTTTCCCGTTCAAAGAGTAAACGCTTTTTGGCATGTGTGTTTTAAAGATTTTTTTGAAATCCGGGTCGTCGGCGGGTAATAACTATATAGAGGGCCAATTGTTTTTTAAATTAAAACCCAGACGCCGGAGAGCAGTATGACAGTTGATAAATCGTTGATTGATCTGAAAATCTTAGAGACAGAACCCGCCGAAGAATATCATGCCAAGGCAGATTCCTATCTGTCCAGCCATCAACTCATCGATTTTATCAGATGCCCGTATCTGTATGCCAAGCGTCGGGCCGGACTTGTGGAGCGCAAGGAAACGCCGGCGTATTTTATTGGCAATGCAACACATTGTCGTATCCTGGAGGGCTTTGATGTCTTGAAGTCAAGATTCGCATTAGGCGGGCCTATCAATCCGTCTACTGGAAAACCCTATGGCAGCACTACAAAGAAATTTGCCGAGTGGCGGGCCAAGCAGGGCAAACCCGTCTTGTCCTACGATCAACTCGATTTAATCGAGAACATGGCCGAAGGCGTTTCATTGTGCGAAGCGGCAAATGAACTGTTGCAATATGGCCGGGCCGAAGGTGTAGTGCGGGCCGAGTATTGCGGAGTACCCTGCCAGATCCGAATTGACTGGGCCCATCCACATTTTGGGATTGTTGATCTCAAAACGACAGCCGACCTTGACTGGTTCGAAAACGAAGCCCGCCGACACCATTACCACAATCAATTGGCCTTTTATCAGGCCGTCCTGCGCCAAGTAGTCGGAGATTTTGTTCCCGTCTATCTGATTGGCGTGGAAAAGATAGAACCCTTCCGCTGCGGTGTCTGGCGTGTTTCCGACGACACGCTATCGATCGCCCGCGGCGACAATGAATCGGCCATCACACGGCTCGTGGCCGCCCGTGAAAGCGACACCTGGACAACCGGCTACGAGACACCACGTCTGCTGGAAATTGCATAACTCCGGCTGAGCTCTCAAACACCTAGAAATTGCGATTTTGTGATCGCTTTGCGCTCGGATTGTGCGCTTGTTACTACTCAACCCTTTCAATCAGGAGACCCTTTATGTCCGTGTTTCATAACATCATCCAGAACCCGGCACCCTCGGCGCCGAAGGGAATTGTATATGGCCCACCCGGATCTGGGAAGGCACAGCCGTTAGATGCAAAAATCTTGACACCCAACGGATACGTCACTATGGGCGATCTTCAGGTTGGGGACAAGGTTATCGGCTCTAACGGGAAAGCCTGTCAAGTATTAGGTATTTACCCTCAAGGCGAAAAGGAAGTATTTCGTGTAACACTGCTGGACGGTAGTTCGACGGAATGTACCGATGACCATTTATGGTTGACGCAGACAGTAACGGAGCGGCAGCAGGAAGTCGCAGGTTCCGTGCGCCCGCTGTCAACAATCCGCAAAACCTTGAAATATGGAACTCATTTTAACCATGCAATCCCGCGTGTCAAACCTGTAGAACTTGGCAGTGACCAGACTCTGCCGATAGATCCTTGGCTTTTAGGCGTATATCTTGGCGATGGTCATTCTAGTACATCTGTGGTCATCACCAATTCCGAGTTAGACATTCAAGACAGAGTTGGATCAGCTCTGCCTGACGGAGACCAATGTGTTCTATTCGACAAGAATGGCCTGCGAATCTCCCGCAAACATGAGCACACCGAACCGTCATTATTCATGTCTGCTCTACGCGATCTGGGCATTGCAGGACACCGGACAGAGAAGAAGTTTATTCCCGGGGAATATCTGATTGCTTCGATCGAAAAACGACTTTCCTTGTTGCAGGGACTGTGCGATAGCGATGGTTATGTTCTTGATTGTGGCAGCGTTGTTGAATACACCACCGTAAGTCGCCAACTGGCCGATGATGTTCGTTTTCTGGCAAAGTCACTCGGAGCCGATGTAGTGTTCATCGTTTTTCTCCTTGTTGGTTTTGTGCCCACAGACACACATCAGCCATTAATTCCGACGAACATCAAGCGTAATCCGCAATAATCCGGCCGGATTATGAAAAGTTTTTGCCCGTTTCGAGAAAGTGCTAAAACATGTCAGAAGATGCGAAGAAAACCTTAGCAATTACGGCCATGAAGCCGTCCGATTTGGCTACTGTGCTGTCGAATTCGTTTC
>JAFGTN010000024.1 GCA_016934075.1 Pirellulales bacterium | reverse complement strand
TGGGACACACGTATGTGGGAATCACCGTCTTGAGCACGTGGAGGGGTAAATCCTGGTGGTGCAGGTTGAAGTCGATTTGCTCGTACAATGAACGCTCTTCCAGGAAAGGCAAGAGCATGGTGGCCCAGATACCGCCCCAGGAATCGTAGTTTTCACCCCGGTTTCGGTCGGATGGCTGGCAACAACTGCCTGAACCGTAGGGGAGCGAACCGTGTGCGCCATGGTAACCATGCAAGCCTAATCCGATCTGCTTGAGGTGGTTGGTGCATTGCATCCGTCGGGCCGCCTCGCGAGCCGCTTGCACGGCCGGTAGAAGTAAAGCGATCAGGATACCGATGATCGCGATAACCACCAAAAGTTCCACGAGTGTGAAACCGCGGCGATTCGAAACCCGTCGGACTTGTAACATGGAATTGACCTTCTCAACGATCTGAAGATGGCTTGCCTGAATAGTTGACGTCGGGTGCTACTGACTGCTTGGCAACCAGAGACGACCTGAAGAGCCCAAGATATTCCCAACTTACCCCCGCAGTTAGTGCAATACCATGGACAAGTTTGACCATTGCATATACAATCTTAACCATGCCTATCACCGACCCCATGTTGCAAGACGCGCCTTTTGCCCTTCTGGCCGGGGGATTTCACCATTGCGATCCGGCCTGGAACAAGCCCGCCGATGGGATAGATCAGTGTTACAAGCTTTACATGCCGGTGCGAGGCGAAGCCCGCTTGAAGCTGGATACACAGGAAGTAACGTTGCGCGACGGACATGTCTATATTATCCCCGGATATCATTTACGGCGGCAAGAATGCGATAAATACATGGACGTTTATTGGGTACATTTCGTGCCCGATTCGCTCTATCTGGCGTTTTTGCTCTCGCACGTGGCTAACGTTCACATGTGGCCCAGTTCCTCGCTGGAATACTGGCTGGATGCTTGTGAGGGGATCCCTCGCTTGTTCGAAGGCGGCTCGCGGGCACTATTCTATCGAGTCCAGGCCATGTTGATGGACCTGGTGTCCCGAATTCTGGAAACATATCGTCTCGAACACGTGGCGGCCGTCGACCCGGCCTTCGAGCAACTCCGCCCGGCAATTGTGTTCATGGACCGGCACCTGGTCGATAATCCCAGCCTGGCGGAAATTGCCAAGGTGGTACACCTGGCACCCAATTATTTCCATCGAAAATTCTCCGCCACCTTCCACGTCACCCCCTTCAACTACATGCTCACGCGACGTCTGAACCTGGGGCGCCAACTGCTTTTGAGCACGAATCTCACCCTGGACAGCGTTGCCGAACGGTGCGGATTTTCCAGCGCCTTTCATTTCTCCAAATTATTCAAAAAACACCGAGGAATCAGCCCCAGCCATTTACGCCGGCAGGCACAGCCGTGAGATAGAAGAGTATGGAAGACTGTTTTCAGTTGTCAGATTTCAGTTGTCAGATTTCAGTTGTCAGATTTCAGTTGTCAGATTTCAGTTGTCAGATTTGAGGGTGGATTTGCGACTTAGGACGTAAGACATAGGACTTAGGACATAAGACTTCAGATTTGTTCATTGATCATTGGTCATTCTAAATTCTTTCTTCATTCTGATTTCGACATTCGAAATTCTAACGCCCCGTATTATCCTCTCTCCGGTAAACTTTTCAGTCCAAGCCGGGGTTTTCACTCCGACCCACAGGTGGTATACTGCCGGGCGTGACATTCACAAGTTGCGCCGTCGGTCCGCTTCAATATTCCGAAACGGGCAACGTCGCTGGACTTTTTCACACTTTTATTTGGGAGAAATAACGATGGGTACTTTGCTACAACTAATCGGCTATGGCCTTTCAATCGGTAGCTTGGTCTGTTATATCTTGGTGCTGATCAAGATGTTCCAGAACAGCGAAACGACAATGGGTGTCATCTGTATCGTGACGTTCATCCTATGTGGATTGGGCGTGTTAATCGCGTTTATCGTGGGCTGGATAAATGCCGGCAAGTGGCAAATTCAACAGACCATGTGGATTTGGACGGGCTGTTTTATCGGCGGCATTCTGATCAATATCTTAACGTTCGCTGTTCTTGGGGCTCAGATCCAAGGACAAGGCTTGGCCCCGATGTAGAAAATTAATTAGTTTCTTTTAATACCTGCTTGCGAAAGCAAAACCGCTACAACCGTACTTTTCGTTCGGCGCGGAATTTCCGCACGATGTGGCAAAAAAAAGCTAGTCTTGAATAGAGGGCAATGAGTTTTCCGCCGCCGCAAACGGCGATTTCGGCCCCGCAAGACCAGGAACGGAGCGTGTCATGTTCAAAGCACAAGACATCATGAACGCCGATATTGTCACTATTTCTCCGGACGATACTGTAGATCATGCCATCTCACTGATGCTCCAGTATCGAATCACCGGCTTGATTGTTGTCGACAGCGATCGCCACCCCGTGGGTGTTGTCTCTGATTACGATCTGCTGGACATGGTATTCGACTATCATATCGAAGAGAATAAGGTTTCGCGTTACATGACCCGCGACGTGGAAACCGTCGACGAAGCAACCGGTTGGACAGAAATGGTGGATATCATCCGCGAGCGGCGCATCCGCCGTCTGCCGGTAACTCGCGACGGCCGTCTGATCGGCATCGTAACCCGTCACGACCTAATGCGCGCCGTTCACGGTATCCGCAAAGTAACACGCGAACGGTTGCACAATTCGGCAACGGCGAGCTAGTGCGGATTATTCTTGAACCACACTATAACTCCACCAGCAGTTCCGATAACGGCCGCTTGGGTACGTGGTGGACGTCAGCGGTGTCGCGCCAATAATCCAGGTCGTTTGTATCTTTGGCGTCTTCCAACACGACAGTTTCGCCAGGTACGCCCAGGGCGATTACCAGCAGAATAGCATAGCGGTCGGGTATCGAAAACGACTTTCGCAGCCCGTCGCGGGTGATCGAGCCGAGTATACAGCCGCCCAGGCCGCGCTCGACGGCACCCAGCAGCATGCTTTGCGCTACGATGCCCGGATCCACATTGAAGCGTTCAGTGACCTCGGTGTCGCCCAGGATGGTGATGTAGCCCGTGGGGCGCTCCGATTCATTTGGGCCCGGCCAGTCGGGCAGGGCACCGGCCCAACTCAAGTTTTCGAAAACCTTGGCGTTGTCGACGGGTGTGCAGGTGAGCAAGTATCTTAGCGGCTGGCGGTTGGCGGCCGACGGGCAAAGCCGTGTCAATTCGACCAACTCAATCAGCGTGGCGGCCTCGATGGGTGTCTGCTGAAACCGGCGATAGCTACGGTTTTTCAACAGCAGTTCCTTGACGGTCATATTGGGCGACATTTTTGTTTTCCGGGGGTTGTGAGTTTTTTGTTATTAGGTATGGGTATGAGATTTCAGACTTCAGATCTAATACAACGTAAAATTCGGCCCGGTTCCACTTGGCGGACGTTCGTATCCGGGTTTTTGGGTCTGGTTTGGATTTTTGAAAATATATGCCTTATAGCAACCGTCCGGCGAAATGGTGGTCAGCAGCACATCCTCACGACCGTTGCCGCACATGTCGCCGGCAGCCATCAGCCTGGGTTTCTCACCTGGTCCGACATCGAACGTGAGCAACCGTCGCCCGCGGCCGTCGAAAAGACCGCGGGGAAGGGCCGAGCCGATTTGCACCGTGCCGTCGCCGTTCCAGTTGGTCAGAATATGCTGGCGGGTGTAGTCGGTGATGATTTTGCCTAAGAGATTACCCTGTTCATCAAAAATGCACAACGGCTTTTTGGGCGTCCTCAGGTGATCGATGTCGACCGCAATTTCCAGGCCCGGCCGCTGGGGACAAATATCGCCCACGTCGACCGATTCGTAGTGATGGCCTGTCTTTTTCCATATCAACCGGCCGTTGCCGTCGGTCATAACCAGAGCATCACCGCTGCACATGCTCATGGCCAGCCGTGTGTTTTCCGGATTCTTAGCCAGACGAACAACCCGCCAGCAATCTGCGTGCCCGCCGTTTTTACATTTTGGGTCGGCTTCGAACACCCAGCGGATCGATCCGTCGTGATTCAATGCCGCGTAGCCGGCCAGAAGTTCGTCGTGACCATCGCCGTCGAGATCGACGGGCAAGGGCCGATGGGCCGTGCGGTAACCGCCGGGTTTTTGAGCGGTCCAGAGCAACTTGCCATCGGACGTATAGGCCCAGATCTGCGAATAGCGGGTTTTGACGATAATATCCGAAGCGCGACCCTTGCCCGACAGGTCGGCGAAGAGTATACAATCGCTGGCGCCCATTTCAATCACAAATCGATGCCGCGGCTTGCCCGTGGCCCCTTCGAGGACGATCACCTCGCCCTTGCCGGCCACGACGACCTCGTTGGTGCCGTCACCGTCGAGGTCGTGGATCTGGCAAGCGACGTCGTGATGCAACTTGCGGCGCCCCAGCTTGGGATCGCCCCAGCGCCACAACACGCTGCCGTCGAACCGTTGGGCCACGACCGATGAGGTGAAATGGACGTCGTCGCGGTTGTGGTTCTTGGCCGAGACGATTTCCATGTTCCTGTCGCCGTCGATATCTCCGACAACAACCCAATAGCCGCCATATTCGGGATCAATCGTGACCACGCGCCAAGGTCTCACGACGGGTGAATCTTTTGGCGGAGCACCCCGGGCATCGGTTTCGAACGGTGTAGAAACGGGCTGGGCAGGCCGCGTGCTTTCGGCAGCCGACGAGTCATTCGCGCGTATAATTACCAACAACAAGACAATCAAAACAACACGGAAGATAGTGCGGAACATCAGAGAATTGGTCCGGGGGTGTGATGGAGTTGGAGTTTTCAGTTATCAGTGGCCAGTTGTCAGACTTAGGACTCAAGACTTAGGACATAAGACATAAGATTTAGGATTTGAACATTGATCATTGAGCCTTTAACATTCGGCATTCCTAATTCCGTCATTCCTTCCTCATTCTGATTTCGACATTCGACATTTCTGTCTTCTGCCCTCTCACTTCCCCACCACCGGAGCGGTTTGTTCCGCAGTGGTTATACCAGGCGGCAGTTCTAGTATGCGGATATTGCGGAAGTGGATTTCCGATCCCTCGGACTCCAAGCACAAGTATCCTTTTTTCACCGATGCGTTTCTTACACCGTTTACGAACTTGCCGTTGATGGCCAGTTTGACTACACCATCGACACAGACGACATCATAGATGTTCCATTCGCCGGCACCCTTGCAACGGAGTTCCAGCGACTGGCTGCGGCTGCCGCGTGGATTGTCGGGCGTCGTTTTCAGCCCACCGGCGCCGAACAACTCGCCCGAGATATAACCGATAGGCCGCGGCGTGCCGTCTTTGTGCTTATTAATGTTGACCCATTCGAGTTCGAGCATCTGCACTTCCATGCCTTTGGGCAGGCGTTTACCTTCGGGCACCGTGCCCTCGCTCCAGACGAACACGCCCGAGTTACCACCCGGCTTCATATGCCGCCACTCGATATGCAAGATGAAATTTTCGTACTGTTTCTCGCTGCGCATAACGCCGATGGGTTTGCCCTTGCAGACAAGCAGCCCGTCGCGGACCTGCCAGGTTTCGGGGCTGGTGTTCACATCTACCCAGCCGGTGAGGTCCTTGCCGTTGAAGAGATCGCGGAACTTCGCGGGCTCGGCGGCCGGCGCGGTGGAGTAAACGGCGAATGAGAAAAGCAACAGCGTTGCGGCGAAAATGAGATTGGCGTGGATGAATTTTTTCATGGCTGAGTCCTTGGAAGGGATTTACGTGAGGGCAATGGTCGGGCTGTCGTTCAGCATAGCAGATGACGGTGGCAAGCGACAACTTGGCTGCCACGAGAAATAAAAACGCCACCGCCAGCCGCGCGTACGCGGTATCTGGTAGTGGCGTCTTTTATTTCCAGTTTTTCGGTCGTATTAGACCAGGCCTCTCCGCACGGCCCAAACGGCGGCCTGGGTGCGGTCGCTTACGGCAATCTTGCGGAGAATGTTTTGCACATGCTCCTTAACCGTCTCGACACTGATTTCCAGCGATCGGCCGATTTCCTTGTTGCTCAGGCCCAGTGCCACGTGACGCAAGACTTGAGTTTCGCGTTGCGTCAGCGGTACTTCGTCGTCGTCCAGTACCTGGCGAATCTTCATGGCGCCGGCTACGCGACGCAGTTCTCCGCTGCGCGAGGGCGATTCGCCTTCGGCCGCCGCGGTGATAGTGGCCACGATGGCTTCACGTGTGGAACCCTTGAGCACATAGTCGCTGGCGCCAAGGGCCACGGCACGGGCGATGTAGGTGGGGTTGTCGTAGGTCGAGAGCATTACCACGCGGGAATCCGGTACCACCGTGCGGAGCTTTTCGAGCGTGGAGAGCCCGTCGCCGTCAGGCATGCGGATGTCCAAAAGGATCACATCGGGGCGATGCGCCTCGGCTTGCTCCACAGCTTCCTTGCCATTGGCCGCTTCGGCAATGATCTCGATGTCCGTGCCGGCCAAAAGACTGGCCAGTCCGGTACGGATGACTTCGTGGTCATCACAAACAAGAAGTCGGATACTCATGTGGATCTCCAAAAAATTAAACAAAATATTTTAGTGTGATTGATTTCAACAGGTTGCTAACAGCAATCATAATCCCCTCGCTCGATGGACATACGATCGCGGTCCTATCCTTCGACTCAATAGTAGTACATCTTTGGTTGCTCCGAAATGCCCCGATGACACTAATTGCTCCCCCCGGTGCAGCGGGATACCCCCTGAATACTCGCCCTAGTAGTGGGGAAAAGGCCATTATATCGGTTTTTTCAATAATATCTTATCACAAGAAATTGCGTGGCAACTGGACACTCCGTTGTGTGGGTATCCCGATAAGTTATGTTTTTCAGCAATCAATCGTGGCCAAGACCACCCTGTAGAGTGTATTTTTTGCGGATTATCCACATTATATCCCTCCCGTTGACCACAAATCTCAAATCACAGCCATTCAGAAAGTATCAGGCCACTATATATTCCCAAAATACCCATTTATCACATGTTGACTTCGCTCACCGCGTGACGTACATATTTTTCGACAGACCGTGCGGCCTTAACTGGGTTTACAGCCGTGCCTTGCTTGCACCAGCGAATATCCATGGTGACAGAATGAAACGTGGAACACTACTTTTAGTTGACGATGATCGTAATGTACTTAGCGCGATGGCCGATTGGCTACGCTCTCAGGGGTATGATTTGGACACGGCCGGCAGCGTACCGGAGGGCATCGCGGCTGCGGACCGCAAGCATTACGACGTTGTACTGTGCGATATTCGTTTGCGCGAGGATGACGGATTCAAGATCCTGGCCCATTGCCGGGCTAACCATCCGGAAACGGCCGTGATCATGATCACCGGCTACGGCACGGTGGAATCGGCCGTCGAGGCGATCAAAGCCGGCGCTTTCGATTTCCTTACCAAGCCTTTGATCGATGAAGAGTTGGAAATCGCCATCGATCGGGCTTTGAATCAACAGAAAGTCATCGAAGAGAATATCAACCTCAAGGCACAACTCGACATGCGGTTCGGCATGGAGAACATCGTGGGCAACGACCACCGCATGTTGCGAATTTACGACATGGTCGACAGTATCGCCGACACCAAGGCCACGGTTTTGATTACAGGCGAGAGCGGCACGGGAAAATCACTCATCGCTCGGGCCATCCATCGACGTAGCACTAGGCGCAATATGCCTTTCGTCGAGATCGCATGCGGAGCCTTGCCCGAAACATTGCTCGAAAGTGAGCTTTTCGGCCACGTGGCCGGATCGTTTACCGGCGCGACGGGGGAAAAACTAGGCAAGTTCATGCAGGCTGAAGGCGGCACGATATTCCTCGACGAAATCGGCACGGCCAGCGCCAGCATGCAAGTGAAACTGCTGCGTATTCTGCAGGATTTCGAGTTCGAACAAGTGGGCGGCACGAAAACATTTTCGGTAGATACCCGCGTGATTCTGGCCACCAACGACGACCTTTCCCAGGCCGTTGCCGAAGGCCGCTTCCGTCAGGACCTGTTCTATCGGGTGAACGTTATCAATATAGAATTGCCGCCGCTACGCGAGCGGATTTCCGATATCCCCATGCTGGCCAAACACTTCCTCGAACAAGTCTGTAACGACTCGGGCAAAAAGGTGCATGGTATCAGCGAACAGGCCATGGCCGCACTGCAACGTTTCGAATGGCCGGGAAACGTCCGCGAACTGCAAAATGTAGTAGAGCGCGCGGTGCTATTGGGTAAAGGCGACACAATCGAGTTGGACGACCTTCCGTCTACTTTCGCTTCGTCCGGAAGTATGCCCATTGCGCCGGTCGGAAATCGCACTCTCAAAGAGGCGCTCTCCGGTCCCGAACGCCAAATCATTCTCGATGTTCTGGAAATGAACAACTGGAACCGTCATGCAACGGCCGAATCATTGGGCATAAACCGGACCACGCTTTACAAAAAGATGAAACGCCTGGGCCTGGAAGAGCCGCAGCAATTGATGCAAAATCAGTAAAAACTTTCGTGTGATATACACATGCATCGTTTGTAGCCGAATTCGCAAGAATTCGGATCTTTCGCTCGGAATAGTAGTTTTGTAGCACAGCCGCCCTCGGCTGTGTCTCTCTAAAGGCCGAAATATTCTCCGATTTTCGGTAGCTGCCCTGTTTCGACGGGCCCTTCTGGTGTGATAGAATATTATCCGACTGTGATCCACGATTACCGTCGGAGAACGCGTTTGGAAATGGGTGCCACTGCTGGTTTGTCCAGCAGTGTTTCTTCGACACATTCACTCTACACTGCTGGACAAGCCAGCAGTGGCACCCAGCGACCATCGTCGTACGACCCACCACATCATACTCCCTCGCCCACATGGAGACGGCGCCATGAAACGTATGCTCCCACTGTCCGCAATGTTTATCCTCATTCCATTCGCCTTCGTCTCACGTGCCGACTTGATCGAAAACGGCAATTTCAGGAAGGGCGGTGATTCGCCGAGTGGCTGGACACTTTCCGGCGGGAAGGGGCGCTGGGTGGATCGTAACGCTTTGGAGGTCGATGGTGACGGCAAAGGTTCGAACTATTGGCGATACGATGGTGGGAAAGAATTATTCGAGCCCGGCCGGCTGTATCATTTCTATATGCGCGGGCGTCGCACCAAAGGCGGCGGCAACGGCTGTATAATTTCCGGCCCGAATTTCGCCAACCGCGACTTTCGTGATTTCACCAAGGAGTGGCAGTGGCGGGATTTCGTTTTCGTGGCAACTGAAAATGTCCGCGACGGTTACATTCGCCTCGGCCAGTATCAAATGAATGCGACACTGCAGTTCGACGAGGCGCGTCTGGTACCGACGGTTGCCGTGCACCGGGCATTGGGCGATCTTCGATTGGGACACGGCGAATCGATCCGTGACGGTATATACACGTTCTCCAGTGATTTCGGATATAAAGGCGGCAACTACAGCCGCGTGCTCGCCGGCGCAAGTGCAAGCTTTAACAGCTATCGATGGAATATCAACGGATCGAATCAAGTGGTCTATCGCTTCAAGGTGCCGGGCTGCGCTTTTATATCGGGTAATGTGCGATTCTCGGTTTGCCACCTGGTTCGCGGCAGTTGCGCGGTGGAAGCGAGTCTGGACGGTAAAAAGTGGCACGCATTGAAGAAACCGGAAAAAGCCGGCGAAGCCCATTTGGTTCCGGCCGATCTTTTACCGGCCAAGGAACTCTTCATCCGCTTCAAAGGAGCGACGCACGACACCTCGCTGCAAATCGACCGCGTCGAATTCCAGGGAAAACTCGACGGCCAGCCGGTCGACTGCGAAGGCCAAACACTTTTCGCCGATATGGAAGAAGCCGGAAAGGACCTGGAAATCGATGAAATGTCGTTGGGTAAAAGCGATTTTTCCGGCGAAACAACGATCAAGGTGCAAGTGCGAAACAAAACCGAAAAAGCGGCAACGGTATCGGTTGCAGCCAAGGTTTCCATTGACGGATCAAGCAAAAAAGTACCGCAGCCGACTGCTTCGCCCACAAGGACGGAAATACCCGCCGGTAAGACGGCCGAGTATTCGATTGTCGTACCGTCGCGAGCATCCGGGAAATACCTGCTTTCGCTCGATTGCAGCGCTCAGAGCTGTGTTTCCACCGGTTGCAAACTGTCGTTTTCCGTGCCGGAGTACTATCGGTCGGATTACGGAAAACTGATTTCCGGTGGCCCGAACGCCGTTTGGTGGTGTAAAGCCACACACAAAATACCGCCCAAGCGTTCCGCACCGGAGGAGAAATCGACAACCGCAAAACTGTCAGCCGCGCGGAACGACTTCGAGGCCGTACAGATCGTGGTTCGGCCCGAAAAAGTCCTGAAGAACCTTACGGCCACGATCGAGCCGCTGGTCGGTCCGGGCGGAGCCGAGATTGGCGACGCGGACTTGCAGGTTTTGCGAGTGTATTACCACATGGTAAAAAACCCGACCGACAGGACCGGAGTGCGCGATCGATGGCCCGATGCCTTGCCGCCCTTGGACAAGCCGATCGACGTGCCGGCCGGAGAGAATCAGCCTTTGTGGATTCTGGTTCACGTTCGAAAAAATGCCAAGGCCGGAGACTATAAGGGCAACTTGAAACTCAAGGCCGACGGCTGGGAAACAACCGTACCGCTCGAATTGCACGTATGGGATTTCGCCTTGCCCGAGAAAAATCATATCGACACCGCCTTCGGTTTTGAACCCGGCAATGTTTTCCGCTATCACGGCCTGAAGACCGAGGCCGACAAACGCCGTGTTATTGACATGTACATGCAGTGCTTCGCCGACCACCGCATAAGCCCATACAACCCCACGCCAATGGATCCGATCCGCGTGAATTTCGACACCAAGTCGGATCCGCCCAGCGTCAAGGTGGATTTTTCGGCATTCGATAAGGCCATGGCTCGCGCGGTCGAGAAGTACAACTTCACGGGCATTCGCCTGCCGATCAGTGGCATGGGCGGCGGCACATTCCATAAAAGATATCCGCCCAAGATCGGGCCCTTCGGCGAAAATACACCACAATACAAGGCCCTGTTTTC
>JAFGTN010000248.1 GCA_016934075.1 Pirellulales bacterium | reverse complement strand
GGAGACTATAATGAAATGGCGACTTCGCGGAGCTATCATCCCGGCGGTGTCAATGCGGCACTGGCAGACGGCTCGGTTCGTTTCGTTGTTGACGACGTGGCCCTGGACTTATGGCAGGCGCTGGGATCGATAAACGGAGGCGAAACGATAGAGGGGGAGTTTTGATTGTGCCCGTGACTCGCAATTTTTCAAAGTCCAGATGTAATTGAAGAGAAAGATATCCCCATGCGAACTATATATGGCCTCGCCTTGATCTTATTGACGGTGGTTTGTTGTGGCTGTGGACCGGAAAATCGAGCAGAGATATCCGGGAAGGTGCTGCTCGATGGGCAACCGCTGAAGAAGGGCTCGATTTCATTTATCCCCACGGCCGGCAACAAAGGCCCTGCCGCCGGGGCTTCTATCAGTGATGGGACGTATCATATCAAGCGTGAAAAGGGCGCGGCTATCGGTAAAAACATCGTCCAGATTCGCGCCTTGAAAGCGACGGGCAAAAAAATGAGAAGCGCTAGCGGCGAGTTGTTTGACGAATTTGTATCCGTTGTCCCTTCAGAGTACGGGGCAAACAGCAAGATCGTGAAAGAGGTTCGGCCGGGCGCCAATCAGATCGATATCAATATCGAGACCTCGCCAAAAAAATAGCCGCTGGCATGCTCGGGAGAGGCGATGGCAATTACGCCTAAGACCATCAGGACGATGCCCGTAAGCGTCAAGTGCCATGGTTTGGACTGACTGTCTGTGCTCATTTTCTTTCTCCTTATTCGAGAAAAGCCGATCGGGCCGTTTGCGACCCGGTATTGGGTTTAATGCGAACTTTTGATTATTTGATCGTAAACCGGGTCGTGACCCGGCAAAAGGAATATTTCATGGCTGTTGAAAACGCCGGGTCACGACCGGGCCTACGAAACTTTTTCTCCTAGTTGATTGTGTAAATTATCTCAATCCATGATCACTGTTCGTCGATTTGGGGGGCAACTCCGAACACGCCGGCCACTTCCAATAGCAGTCGTTGGGCCGTATTGAGTTTAGCTCGTTGTTCGAGTACGGAACGGGCTAGGCCCGGTTTATCCGTGATGAGACTATCAACGCCACGGCTAATCATCTTTGACATGGTAGCGGCGTCGTTCACCGTCCAGACGTAAACTTCTCTATTGAGGTTGTGAGCCGAACGGATGAATGACCGGTCGGCAAATCCCGCGTTGACCGCGAGAAAATCGACGTCTAGGTTTTCCAACCCGCCGGCGGAAACCGACATCAGCAGGCCGACTTTCCAGTCGGGGCGGATGGATTTCATTTTCTTCACGGCGTCGACTTTTAACGACATAATAACGACACTGGATGTCATGCCGTGGGCTTCGACGATCTCGACGACTCGTTTTTCCAGTTGTTTGTCGTGTCCATAATATTTCAGTTCTATATTGACACCGACTTTACCCTTGCACGCGTCCAGTACCTGGGCCAAAGTCGGAACTCGTTGATCCTTGAATTTGGGCGAGAAACTGCTGCCGATGTCGATTTTTTCGAGGTCGGCCATGGTGGCATCCCAGATTTTTAGATCGACTCCGGCCAGTTTCATGAAGTCGCTGTCGTGTATAACCACGACCTCGTCGTCGGCCGTTTCCTGGACGTCGATTTCTACCCAGTCGGCGCCTTCTTCTATTGCCAGTTTGACGGCGGCCATGGTGTTTTCGGGAGCGGCGGCAGAGCCCCCACGATGGGCAGTAACCTGGGTTTTGTCCTCAAGTTGAACCGAGCTTATGGCGGTGGCGCCGGCCGTGACGGCAACAGCCGTTGCGACGATAGAGATTGCAATCAATCGTGGTGTCGTGAGTCGTAGTCTGGCTACTCGATTGCCTCCTTCGGAGAAGTTTAATTTCGAGGGATCAAAATTTTCCCGGCTACCTAGCTCGCGGTAGAGGTTCATCAGCATCGTAGCGAAAGTTGTCGAGGCGAGCAGATTTACTGCCAGGTTCACAATCGACCAGATTATGAGGGATATTCCGATGGCCGTCACTAGAAGCCATAGCGAACCCATGGCGCCGGGAACCAGAAGGCGTCCCACAAGCAGCACGATGGAAGATGCCAGCGCGGAAAAAACGACTGTTGCAATCCCCCAGGCGGCGATCCAAAACAGCAGTGTGAGGCGATGCCCCCTGCTCCGGTCACTGCTGGTTCGAAGAGCGTTTACGGAACTGACATTTTCGAAGAGTACTAGCGGAAGGGCAAATAACCAGCCTGTCGCCAGGCGGAGCATCACCGTAAGGAGAGCGAGCGTGGTAATGCCCGCCAGCGTCAGGGCAACCCAGAAAACGGGCGGCTTTTCTTTTAAGTAGAAGTTTATGTCGTGCGAGCCTAGGAGCGTGAAGTATATCAATCCGATTATGACCAAGAAAGGCAGTAAAACTAGTAATGTGTATGCCAGCAGTCGAGCGGTTACCAGGATAACCTCTCGGGCGGCGGCCAGTGCAAAACGCAGAGCGCCAATTACGCCCAGACGTCTTTCGGCCGCGGCCGCGGAGAGGATTCCCATCAGGGCTGCTTGTTCGAGAGCGACAATTCCTAGCCATATTCCGCCCACAACCACAAAGCAGATCCATCCGACGGGACCGAGGAAAAAGAACAGTATATCTTGATCGGCGAGGACCGATTTGCCCGATACTGACACCAAGATGCGAAACAGTATTCCCACCAGGGGTGCAAGTACGACCAGTGTAATGAGCTTGTAGGCTATATCGGTAAAGGCCAACTCTTTCCACGACCGACGAATATCGCCAACGACCGAACTTAACATCGAGCGATTGTTCATCTAATTGCCCTCCGGTCACGGTTATCGTACGTGACTATCGTTGTTTAGAGCGAAAACATTCGCTTGGCCCTTATTTGTTTTTTAATATAAATCTAGATCTGCATATCTTATTGTGAGCAATGGCTTCCCTGGAGCAGTAGCTCTATATATGGAGATGCTCCCCGAATACGCGCGCCCAGTGATATCATCTCCAAAAGAGCATCTACTCCGGCCTTATCAGCCGACCGCAAGTTTGATAGGTCCAGCAGCAGTGGCCCATTGACGGAGTGGTGTTCTCTGTGAAGTTCGGCTACATTATCCGAATGGAGTTGTCCATCGATACGGAGGACAGTCTGGTGCGCGTCTGAGGTTCTTGTGATCCTGATGCCCATGGTTTGCCTCGCTGTTATGTGATGTGGACATGGTTGGTTGCCGGATGTATGGAAACTGTCCTTGTTTAGGTCTACTGGACAGCAAGCTCCCCAGCTTCTTCCAGTTGAATACGGCGTCGAATTTCTTCTCGGTGGATGGGAACTTCGGGCGGACCCAGGAATCCTAGCTTCACTTTTCCTTTATGGATACCCAGTACAGTGACCTGGACATCCGGCCCGATCGAAACTCGCTCACCCGCTTTCCTGCTTAGAACCAGCATTTGAATTCCTCTTTCCCTCAGGGAATGTAATTTTTTTGGCGTAACGTCAGACGGGATAATCCCGCCTGCGGCAGATCTTCTGGTGACCTGCGTCTGACACGCCATAATCAAAATGCATATACCGTTCCAATTCGGGTACAAAACTCCGGCTATTGCCCTAAGTGGTTGAGGATTAATGCTTTGCAGCAGCGTGTGTTATTCCCGGTGGGATTCTGAGGAGGTGGAGGGAGGGCGGAATATTGTCCTGGGGGCGAAATATTGCCCGTGCTGCCCCTGGCCTACTTGCCATTCTGTGCAGAAAAAAGGAAACGTAAAATCACAGGCGCGGGCTAGTACCCTGCAACACTTACAACGATGGGTGTGATTGTTAGCCCCGTCGCCCGCGACGGGTATGGATGCTTCCGGCCGCGGGTGGCCGGGCTAACAACGGCAAGCAGATTTAAACAAAGATTGTTCCAAGTTAAACCACAACAACCCGGCGCTGTATGAATACGTCGCCGGGTTTGATATCAGTGATGGTGATTTTGAATTCAGTTTTGTCGATGAATGATCAACAGGCCCAGCGTAACGAAAACCATCATTCCGATCATGGAGGGTTTAGGCACACATCCTAAAAATTCATCATAAAATGAAGCCTAAAATTTCACTTCTTTTTTGCATCCGAATTCTATTTTCACCGGACCCGTCAGGCCGGCCGGTTCCAGTGGGTCCTCCGAGGCGAATCCTTTCCAGGCACGGAAATTACGTTTGCCTTTTTGCAACAGCACGTTGGTTTTGGTTAAACGTTTCTCCGGTGGCAGTCCGGCGTCGCCGATCAGGCGGTTGACCCAGGTGTTGGTGACCTCGATTTCCAGTTCGTTCTCGCCCGCCTTGGCCACCCCTGTAATGTCTACCGTCCACGGGCTGGTCCAGATAATTCCCAGTGGCTTGCCGTTAAGACGCACGCGCGCGATGTTCTTCACCGTGCCCAGCCGCAAGCGGACCTTGCCGCCGGCTTGTTCGTCGTTTAACTCGAACGTTTTTTTATAGGTGGCCGTGCCCGAGAAATGTTTGATTCGCTCGTTGGGATTTTGGTCCCAAGGTGCTAATTTCTCGAACTCGGTCGAGAAAGGCTGACCCACAGCGGGCATGAAATCGATCGACCAGGGGCCACTCAGTGTCAGTGGCTGGTCAAGAGTGGGGATGCTGATTTTTTGTGTCTTACCCAGCGAGTCTTTCATCGTATAGTCGCCCGCTTGCCAGACGTTAAAGCGGACACCGTCCTTGATGCGAGAGATAATCTCAAACGCGTCGGATGCGGCGCCGTCTGGTTTTTTGACCGAAGTCAGGTGTTTCGTTTCGGCCGGGCGACGGAAGACAACGAAGGTCGAACCGTGTTTGGGTAAATCGATAGGCACGATTGTTCGTCCATCTTTGGTGGTTCGCCATTGGACCGCGTCGCGAATTTGTCCACTGGTTGGATCCCAAAGCTCCGGCTCCTTGCCGGTAACGCGGAAAACGCAATCGGCCGATCCCTGCCCGGCGAGGAAGTAGATGTCGACGCCGTCAGCACGTCTGTGAGTGTAGTCGAACGGTCCTTCAAAGTCGGGCAGAATTCCTTTGGTTTTGAAAACCGTGTCCAGATCGGTGCCGGTAAAAACTCGGCCTTGGCCCAATTTACGGAATTCGGATTTACGTTTCTTATTATTTTCGACTTTATAAATTCCCCAAAGCACGTCGCCCAAGCGAGCAGCTTCCGCGTCGCATGCTGGATAATTTTTCAGCCCCGGCGCCTGAGTGGCTCGAACATCGCCGAGCACGACGGTCGCCCCGGCCTCGGCCAATTCGATGATCTTATGCAATACTTCCAGTGGAACAGTGGGTATCGCCAGATCAACAGCCAGTACGCGATAGCGCATTCCGTCGGGTAATACGATCTGACCGTTTTCGACCTTGGCCCGCTTGATGAGAGCCTCAGTGGTTATCAAGTCGTAGCTGTTTCCCTTGCCGACTCGCAGGAATGAACCGGGACGCCAGGTCTTAAATCGTCCCCAGTGTTGATACGGCGCGTCACTCACGTAGGTGCAGACATCAGCCACGAAGCGGCCTTGGCGGAGCATATGTTGGCAGCGGCCCAGGTATGCCAGAAACGGTCCGGCTTGCGGCCACCAGGTGACGTTGGGATTGATGTGCGATCCGGCGAAATACTCCGATCCCGGTTTGCCTAGTTCGGGTGGCGAGGCCGTAAAGGTGTGCCAGATGAACTGGTTGATGCCGTCGCAGAAAGTAGCGTCGGCACAGGGTTTCAAAGCGTCAGGATAAACACACCAGTGGCGTCCCATGTGTGTAAATGCCTCGGTGGCGGCCAGTCGTTTGCCATAAATATGAGCGGCCATGGCCGGCTGGCGATTCATGTATCGACCAGGAAACCAGAACTCGCCTTGTGGCATGTCGTTGCGGGCAAGGAAGGCTAACTGGTCGGCGTTGCTGAATGTGGGTAGCCCACGCGTCCAAGGCCCGCCAGATTCGCTGTGCCACTTGATGCCGTCGGCGTTGCTCAGCCGACGTAGCGTTCCATAGAAATTGTCGCGAAAACCATCACCCAAAGTTTTGTAATAGTCGTTGACGAAACGGTTTGAGATGTTTGTGTTTTTCAACGTCATCCCTGCCAGCACGGGCAGATAGTCGCGCATCTCGTAGCCGCGATATTTTTTGAACAGGGATTCGAAATTGCCGGTCCAGGTGGGGATGGCGCCTTCCCAACTGACGCTGTAGAAATGGGTTAGCGTTTTGCCCGCCAGGGGGCCGGCATCTTCGATCAGGGCCTTACCCATCCGCCGGTAGTGTCCGGCCACGGCCTTGGGGTCGAGTACGTCGACGTCGAACTCGTGGCCTTCCATGGCGGCGTAGCCAAAGCGGAAAATGATCCAACTACCCTCGGGTACATTCCAATTTAGCCGTTCTTGTTCGTCGACTTTGTGAGTGAGGTCGACAACTTGATCGATGACGGTCAAATTTTTGGGGAGGGGGCTGATTTTTCGCCAGTTGGAAGCTAGGTCGTTGTCGAGATCCTTGGTGGGTTGAATTACCTTGCCGTCCGCCCGCCGCACGGCCATAACGCAGATTTCGTTGAAGTGTTTTAGTGTTTTTGGGGAATTCAGCCGGCATTGAATTTGCTTGGGGCCCGCTAAGCGGATGGCTGTCCATAGTAGTTGTTTGGGAGAATCGGCACCGACATTCCAAGGGCCCTTGAGCGCGCCGGCACAACTACTGAGGTTGATGCTCATGGTGATGCCCAGTCGATTGGCTTCAGCCATGGAGTATTTGACCATGCGTCGCCATTGTGGGCTCATGAAGTCCGCGCGGCTCGGTGGGGGCGGGACGTGGCTCTCGTGATATCCGCGCGCGTCAAACAGCAACAGCCCGCCGAAGCCTTTATCGCGCATCTCTTCCAGGTCGTGTGTGATCGACTTTTCGTCGACGTTAGCCTTCAACCACCACCAATAGGCCCAGGGCTTGTCGGCGTCGGCCGGTTTCTGGAACCCATTTTCCAGGTCGGCGGCCTTGGCTTCCTTGCCCGAGATGGCCAGGGTGGCCAGAATTGCGATCACTAGAAGGCTGAAAACACGGCTTCGCGACATCAAACGACCTTTCTTATAGTGTTGTAGCCAATTGGTAGCCGGATTTGCAAAAATTCTGATGTTGCGGGATTTATGATAAATGATCCGAATTCTTGCTAATCCGGGTACAGATTTCACCCCTACCGTTAAATAGAGTATAGACACGTTTCGAAAGCTGGATCAACAGTGTGTTTTCAGAAGTTGGTGTCGTGACCGAGACCGTATCGGCTCTAAACGGTTTGATGACTCCCCAAACTTGGGCGGGGGGCGATCATTGACAAGGAGGGTGTATTGGTGGAAGATGAGAAGGATGCTTTGAGCTGGGCGTCTGAGAATCTAGTCGCTGGAAATTAAACGCGAGTGTCTCGTCATGCCAAAAGGTAACGAATCATTTTTTCGATATCTTTCCGTTAGCCCGCGAACTTCTACGTGGGGCCTGTACATAACCGGTGCTGGTAGTTCGCGTGTTTCGCCGCAAGGCGACCTTGCAGCGGGCGTGCATCCCGAAATGTACAGTTTTACTTGGGACAACGGGCGCACCTTGCCCGAGTATCAGATCATCTACATTACCCGTGGCGGCGGCGAGTTCGAATCGGAGCCGGCCGGACGTTGCATGCTCTCAGCCGGCGATGTGGTGTTCCTGTTTCCCGATGTATGGCACCGTTATCGGCCCATACCCAATCGCGGTTGGGACACATATTGGATTGGGATGAGCGGCGAATTTTTGCACCATCTGCAAGCCCGAGGTTTCATCTCACCGGAGGAGCCGATCTTGCACGCGGGAGTGGATGATACGCTTTTACACCCGTTTTTAACGGTTTTAGACCGTATTCGCGTGCCGCAGATAGATAATCCGCTTCTGCTTTCGGTAAGCGTGATGGAAATACTTTCACGTGTTTTCGCACCCGCCGAAACCGAACCGTCCGAGCCGGATCAGGGCAGTCTTGCCGATGTTCGCGCCTTCGAAGATCGCATTGTCGCGCAGGCTATTCGTTTCATCTGGAACCATAGCCACCGACCAATGACGGTCGAGGATGTGGTCTCCGCGGTGCCGCTTACGCGGCGCACATTGGAACGTCGCTTTAATGATGTGTTGGGGCGCACTATTCACGACGAGATTGTCTACTGCCGGATAGAGCGAATTAAACGCATGTTGGAAGAAACGTCGTTGCCGATGAAGCGAATTGCATCCGCGACGGGCTTTTCCAGTTCGCAACATATGAGCAAGGTTTTCCATCGCTTGGAAGGTTCGGCTCCGGCCGAATATCGTCGCCTACACCGTGCGCAAGGCGAAAGGGAATCAGCGGCGGGTGGCGACAATTTGGACGATAATCCAGTCGACTCTCAAGGTTGAAAATTATCCCAAGTTCCGTTTAGGATTCACCCCGCGAGGGGTAGAAAAATTGCCGCAAATCGACACAAGTCTGCCGCATGGCCGCACAATATTAGCTCGAAATAGTTGCCGGCGTTTGATAACATGTGAGATAAGGACGGAAATACCAATCAATTTGGACCGGTCTCTACGGTGTGAGAATATGATGACTACGTTGAATAAATCACGAGGATTCACCCTGGTTGAACTGTTGGTGGTTATCGCCATCATCGGTATCCTCATCGCCTTGCTGTTGCCGGCGGTGCAGGCGGCACGTGAAGCCGCGCGACGTACACAATGTTCCAATCAATTGAAGCAGATCGGCATGGCAGCGCTTTCGCACCACGACTCGCACAAGCACTTCCCTACTAACGGATGGGGATACATCTGGGTCGGTGATCCAGACCGCGGCTTTGGCCGCAATCAGCCGGGGGGATGGATCTACAACATTTTTCCATTCATGGAGCAGCAGCAGTTGCACGACATGCAGTCGGGCAAGACCGGCGCCGCTCGTTTGGGCGCCGGGGCCTTAGTCATTTCGACGCCCGTGGCAACCATGAATTGCCCCAGCCGCCGCGCCGCGCTGCCTTATCCTACACAAACCTGGTCGCCCCACTATCGTCAGCCGAACTATACGGCGAACACTGACGTGCTTGCCCGAAGCTGCTATGCGGGTAATGCAGGTGATGTTTATACCGACCCAAGCGACGCAGGATCGGGATTATCTGCCAGCGGTCCAAGTAACCATGCCCAGGGCGAGTCGGACTTGTGGCAGTCCGGTTTCGATAAGATCGCCGGCATGGCCACGGGTATTTTCTTTGCCGGCAGCCAGGTGCAGATCCGAGATGTGAGCGACGGCACGGCGAACACATATTTAGCCGGCGAAAAGTATCTGGATCCGGAGCACTACGCAACCGGATTGGGGGCCGGCGACAACGAGAGTATGTATATGGGCGACAACGGCGATATCGTCCGCTGGGCCAACCCAACTTACTTGCCCAGGCGGGATACGCCGGGATTCAATACATATTGGATGTTCGGCAGTGCCCATCCGGGAGTCTTCAACGTAGTAATGTGCGACGGGTCGATGCAGTCGATTAATTATGAAATCGAATACGAGGTACATCGTTGCCTGCATAACCGACAAGATGGTGAGCCGATAGATAGATCAAGGTTGTAGGTGTGAACTACCAACTCAGCGGGCTCGACTGGACGATCTTCATTGGCTATTTGGCCGTGATTTTTGTTCTGGGCCTGTATTTCATGCGAGGCGACAAGAACAACGAAGATTATTTCGTTGGCGGCCGTCGCATGCCTTGGTTCGCCGTAGGCGTTTCTCTTTTTGCCACGGCCTTCAGCTCGCTCTCGTTTGTGGCCTTGCCGCGGGAGGGCGCCTACGGCGATTACCATCTGTTGGTCACCTATCTGTGCATCCCTTTGGTGATCACGCCCTTGTTATGGTGGGTATTTGTTCCGCTCTATCGCCGTTTGGGCGTGACAAGCGTGTATGAGTATCTGGAGGTACGTTACAACCGTCACATGCGGCGGTTGGGTACATTACTATTCGCCTTGTATGCCATCGGTTGGATGGGCAGCATGGTGTATGCCGTGGGTCTTATCGTCAAAGCCGTTTTACATCTGGACGACGGGCAGTTCACATTGACGCTTGTGGGCGTGGGCTTGTTCGCCACGCTATATACCAGCCTGGGTGGATTTCGGGCCGTGATTTGGACCGACGTTCTGCAGGCATTGACGCTTGGCGGTGGTATGTTGTTGGTGCTGCTGTTGACGGTGGATAAGGTTGACGGAGGTTGGGCCGCGATTATTCAAATGGGTACGGAAAATGGTAAATTCAATATGTTCGACATGGATCCTGATATCACTCACAGGCAAACCTTCCTGTCGGCCTGTTCGCTGGGCCTGTTCGCGTATTTGCCGGGCTATACGATCTCGCAAGTTACCGTGCAGCGTTACGTTTCCACCAGCAGCCTGGCAGGCGCGCGAAGGTGCCTGACTATCAATGCCGTGGTTGCCACCGTGGTTGCCGTGCTTTTCTTTTTTACGGGTACGGCCATCTACGCATTTTATCATCAGGCTGGCGGGGCCGGATTCCCGGCGCTCGATCGACAGGACCAGTTGCTGCCCTATTTCGTTTTGAACGAAATCCAACGCACGGGTTTGACCGGATTGCTGGTGGCCGGTTTGTTTGCCGCGGTGATGAGCACGATCGACTCCGGCATCAACAGCATGACTACCGTAGTGGTTTGCGATTGGCTTAGCGATCGCGAAATATCGTTGGGCGCCAGCCGCATGATGTGCGCCGGGTTCGGGCTATGCGTGATCGGCGCGGCGCTCGTCGCGCCGTATTTAGGCGAACACGTTATCGATATCATTTCCGTTATCTCCGGCTCATTTTTAGGTTTGCTTTTCGGGGTGTTTCTGATAGGCATGTTTATTCCCGGGGCGAATGCCGGCGGGGCGATTGTCGGTCTGGTGGCCGGTATGATTAGTCTTATATGCATTTGGAGTTTGACGAGTGTTTCCGGCTGGTGGTATGGATTCTTTACCAGTGTGCCGGTCATCTTTGTAGGCACGGCGGCAAGTTACTTGTTTCCCCGACCGCGCCAAGAACAGTTAAGAGGAATGTTTTTTCAGCCATGAAGACAGTACACACAAATATGGTGAAACGCAGAAAACCGCTCACTGCTCGGATCGGTGTTTTCGGTGTCGGTCATAACCGCTACTGGTCGCAGTTTCACGGTTTGCAGGATGAAATGCTTCGCAAGCTCGAGGTTTTTGTGGGCAAGCTGGAAAAACTCGATGTGGAAGTGTTGAATTTCGGGTTGATCGACGACGCCAAGGGCGCTTATGCACTTGTACCCAAGCTCAAGGCGGCCGATCCGGATCTGATCTTCTGCGATATGTTGACCTATGCCACGTCGTCCACCTTCGCGGCCATCGTGCGGAACCTCGATGTACCCATCGTGTTGGTTGCGTTGCAACCGTTGGAAGCCTTGGACTACACTCGCGCTTCGACCTACATGCAGCTTTGCAATGACGACCTCTGCAGCGTGCCCGAGTTTACGGGCGTGGCTGTGCGGATGGGTAAAAAAGCGCCGCCGCTGGTGTTGGGAACGTTGGAAAACGATCCGCAGGCGGACGCCGAACTAGCTGATTGGTGCGACATTGCTCGCGTGTTGCACGACCTACGTCGAGCGCGGATCGGCCATTTCGGGCATGTTCTGGAGTCGATGCTCGACATGCACACCGACCCCACCGCCCTGACGGCTGCCTTCGGTTGCCATGTGGTACAAACCGAGTGTGACGATCTTTTGCGACTCAAACGCCTGGTTACTGATAAGGAGGTCGAAGCTAAAATAGCCGAGATTCTCGACATGTTCGAAACTCCAGAGCCGAAATCCGATCCAATTACCCGCAAGCTCATCAACGGCGATCTGGAAACAGCCGCGCGGATCGCTGTGGCGTTGGACAAGTTTATTGCCGAGGCCGATCTGGACGGTCTGGCCTATTATTACGAAGCCGAAGAAGGTTCGGAAATGCGTGAGTTGGTAACCAACTTGATCGTTGGCAATTCACTTTTAACGGCTGCCGGATTCCCTATGTGCGGCGAGTCTGATCTGAAAACCTGTATCGCCATGCTGATTATGGATCGGTTGGATATCGGCGGCAGTTTCTCCGAGTTCCACCCCATCGACTTTAAAGAAGGTTTTGTGCTTGTTGGCCACGACGGCCCGCATCACTTGAACATTGCTGATCGAAAACCCGTGCTTAGGAGTCTCACTAAATATCACGGTAAGCCTGGCGCCGGTGCCAGTGTGGAGTTTAAAATCCGCAAAGGCCCCATTACCATGCTCAGTATCTCGTCGACCTTCGAAGGAAAATTCAAGTTTGTTGTCGCCGAAGGACAATCCATGCACGGCCCGGTTCCCCCTACCGGCAACACGAACACGCGAGGTTTCTTCGAGCCCGACGTGCGGACTTTCCTCAAACGCTGG
>JAFGTN010000247.1 GCA_016934075.1 Pirellulales bacterium | reverse complement strand
CGCCGCATGGACGTGGTCGAGCGCTACGGCATGAGCGTCAACAAGGTCTTCACTTTCATGGCCGCGGGCCGCCCGGTGATTTTCGCCTGCCGCTCCAGCTACGACCCAATCGCCGAATCCGCCTCGGGCATCTCCGTCGAGCCCGAAGACCCGGCCGCCATGGCCGAGGCCATGATCGCCTTGCGCGACCTATCGCCTGAAGACCGAGCCGCCATGGGTCGCCGCGCGCGGGAGCATGTCCTCGCGCATCACGACCTGACGAAAACAGCCAAGCGTTTGGAGTCGTTTCTGAAAACGCTGTTATAATTGTAGGGTGCGTCCGCGACGCACCAGGTGGACGACAATCGAGCACAGAACGCTTGAAAAACGTAGGCCGGATCGCGATCCGGCAATTGCTCACAGCTTCTTATATGTTTATAATCAATTGTGTCAGCGCGGTTTACCTTGCGTCAAAACCATAGCACCCCCGCGCCGGATCGCAATCCGGCCTACAAGCACACACATAATGATGGCCTCCCATGAAACGCTTTTTCCTCCCGCTCATCGCATTATTTACCCTTTCGGCCAGCTTGCTGTCGGCCCAGGGATTCTACGTCTCACTCGAGGGCAGCGACGACAATCCCGGTACAAAAGCAAAGCCTTTTCGCTCGCTTGCCGCGGCGCGTGATGCCGTGCGGAAGGTTAATCGGGACATGGATGGGGATATTGTGGTTTATCTGGGTGGTGGAGTGTATCCGATTTCCGAGACTGTCAAGTTCGGTCCGGAGGATTCGGGATTCAATGGGCATAAGGTTATCTACCGCGCGGCGGAGGGCGAGAAACCGATTCTTACGGGCGGCGTCGCGGTCACGGGATGGAAATTGCACGATAAAGATAAAAATATCTATCGCGCTCCCGCGCCCAAGACCGTGTTTCGGCAAGTTTATATCAACGATAAACCGGGCGTTCGGGCACGGACGCCGAATCGCGAATCGGAAACCACTTTCGGGCCTTATCTGCGGCTCGAAGTGCCCAAAAAACCTGAATGCCATATTGTCAAAAAAGACTGGTCGGCCGTCGAGGGTGTACGGCGACTGGATGAAGTCGAACTGGTGATCGAAACTCACTGGTACCATCAGCGGATCCGCATCGGCAAGCATCGGGAAACGGATGATGGCGTAGTTGTCTTGCCCGTCGCGCCCGCGGGCAAGATGAGCAAAAAGTTGGGTTTCTACCGTGTGTCGTATTTCTTCTTTGAAAACGCGCTCGAGTTCATCGACACGCCCGACGAATGGTACCACGATCCGCGGGCGGGCTTTTTGTATATGGCGGTGGACAAGGGCACCGATCCCAACAAGCAGCGCGTCGAGGTGCCCGTCACATCGACTCTGCTCGCCATACGGGGGACGGCCGACAAGCCGGTCGAGAACATCGAGTTCGATGGACTGACTTTCCAATGTTCCAACTGGGATAGTCCTTCGCGGCTGGGGCTGAATGTTACGCAGTTCGTGCAACCGATGGCCGTGAAGCGGTCTTGGGAATCATCGGACTACCCCATGGGGATCGTCCGCGCGGCCCACGCAAGGCGGATCGCCTTTCGCAACAACACCATCCGCAACGCGGGAGCCAATGGCATCCAGTTTTACATGAACGTCGACGATTCCGACATCGAAGGCAACCATATATATCAGATCGCGGCCAACGGCATCGAGATCGATGCTTACGCCGCCAAAAATCCCCCGCCCGAGCGGCAAAGCACGGGCGTGGCCGTCTGGAACAACCATATCCACAAGGCCGGCCAGAATTACACCAACGGCGGCGGGCTGCTTGCCCACAACGTTCGCGGCCTGATCGTCGAGCATAACCACATCCACGACATGCCCTACAGCGGCATGCAGATCGGCAACCAGCCGGGCGGAATGCGGGATATCGGCTGCGGAGATAACCGCGTCCGCTACAACCACGTGCACCACTGCCTGCAACTGCACGACGACGGGGGCGGTATCTACACGCTTGGCGGCATACAGCGGGGAAGCATCATTGCCGAAAACTATCTTCACGACATCGTGACCAGCAAATGGGCGGGAAACTATCCTATCGATTTGATCTACCTGGACAACTACACGTCCAAGATCCTGGTCAAAGACAACGTTGTCAACGGCGGACGGGCCGCCGAGCGGAACCGTTCGGCCGGTAATACGCTTGTGAATAACTCGCAGAGTAACCCCAATGTGGAGAACGATGCGGGGATTAAGCCCGGGTATGAGTTGAGGGGGGAGTGAGGGGGGTGTTGGGAATGTCGAATGTCGAAATCAGAATGAGGAAGGAATGACGAAGGATCAATGTTCAATGATCAAGAATTATGCCTGACGACTATCTGTACGCAAAATGCTTCCTATTGAAACATTGATCACGTTCTTCTCGGCATCCGTGTTGCTGGGGCTTGCGCCGGGGCCCGACAATATCTTTGTGCTTACGCAGTCTGCTTTACGTGGTAAAAGTGCGGGCATTGTCGTCACGCTGGGCTTGTGCACCGGGCTGATCGTGCATAGCACGGCAGTGGCCTTGGGCGTGGCGGTAATTTTCCAGACATCGGCGATGGCCTTTTCCGTACTCAAGTTCATCGGTGCCGGCTATTTGGCCTATCTCGCCTGGCGTGATTTTCGAGCCTCGGCCGAAAAAATCCAGAGCAAGGCAAATGGAGAAACCCGTCTCCGCAAGCTCTATGGCCGCGGCATCATCATGAACATTACCAATCCCAAGGTCTCGATCTTCTTCCTGGCCTTCCTGCCGCAATTCGCCAATCCTTCGCGAGGTCCCGTTTGGCTGCAGATCATGATGCTCGGTGGCCTGTTCATAGTCGCCACAATCCTGGTCTTCGGCAGCATAGCACTCCTGGCCGGCACACTAGGGGAATGGTTGAATCGTTCAGAGCGGGTGCAGAATGTCTTGCACAAGGTTACGGGCGCAGTGCTTTTGGGGCTGGCTTTGAAGTTGGTGACGGCAGAGCGATAGCTGCGAGAGATGGTTGATAACTGCGTGACACTTATTGCTTCTTTTGCCATTCTGAATAAAAACCTCCCATTGACCCAAACCGCCGATATCTGTACCCTACCGCACCCAATGCACAAATAGCTTCCCATTTTTGTATGCATTATGCGGATGGACTTACAGGGTTACAGACGAACTGTCGTGCACCTGGCCGTGCTGGTCTGCCTTTGCGGGCTGGTTCAGGTGGTGGTGATTTCGCGCGCTATGGTTACCGCGATCGATGCGGTGCGGTTCGTGGAAATCGCTCGTCAGATCGAT
>JAFGTN010000023.1 GCA_016934075.1 Pirellulales bacterium | reverse complement strand
TTACCGAGCCGGACCGTTCGCCGCTTCCCGTCGGTATCGACGAAAAGGATACGTTTCTTCCCGTTGGGATCGTTTCCAATGGATGCCATGGCTACTTTCCCTTCCGTTTCTTGGTCGCGGGCTTGGTCCGTTGAACAACCACCAAGTCCAGACATTTGCACAACGCATCAATGGAATCAAGACTCATGCCCCGGCGTTTGTGGACGAAGTGGCATAAAATCGCTGCATCAATCCCAGTTTCCTGGGATATCCGATATCGGCTCTTTTCCGATGTTTCTATCGCATGACGCAGCATATCGCTGAATAGGATCGTATTGGACATGATGGCATTGTAATCTCTAATTGGCGCGTAGTCAACTACATTTCCCAGGATCATTTCTAACGGCCTCCCTTTCTGGACGTGTTATGAATCGTCCTGTCTCCCTTGCGCAATTCCTGGGGCATCGTGTGGGCCTTCATACCTTCACCTTCGACATCCGCCTCCGACCGCCGGCCATAAGACCAAACGGCCAGGGCGGGGATGGAGAATTCAAAAAGCAATTGGATCGGAATTAGCATCGTATGTATCTGAATAGGGAGAAACTTTACTTAGCCAATCTGCATTCAGGGACAAATCAACCGTCTCGCAGTATCCTTCCGCAAACGCCGTCATGGCGGATGGCCCAATATCTTCAGCCATCAGGAGTGCCATGCGGAGTGCTTCACCGATCCGTCCCTCCTCTAGCACGCTGGATACTCCGGTATCCAACATTTTGTTTCTCTGCCACGCTGCTAGCTCCCCTAGTTTGCGGGCATGTTCTTGCGTGTTATCCATTTCATTTTCTCCATCACGGCCTAGGTTATTCATCCCGCCTCACCGCCGGCCGCTTACGGTAGTCGGGTTTTCAAAATTTCATGCCGCCGGCATATCGTCTTGGCATTATTCATAAACCGGATCGCCTTTCGGCTAGGAGGATCACACTTCATGCAATGCCGGTTGTCCAAACCGTCCCACCAACAGTCGATCGCACCACATTGCGGACATTCGACAGGATCATGGGCGTCGGCCCAATCATCGCCGATGGGATCAGCCTCGTCGTCTTCTGGAAACAATTCCCACCTGGAGCCACTTGGCAATTGGGCGAGAACAAGCCGCTGGGAGCCAGCCGACACTGAACTGTAACACTCACAGACAACTTTCCCGCCAGGTAGCCGCCATAGCACTCCAGAACCGCAGGCCGGGCAGGGCTGGGGATTCGCAGCCAGATCGGGGGCCATAAATACAGTTCTTTGCCCATCAAACGACCTCATTTTAGGTGACGTGATGAGCGCCAGGATTGCCGTTTTGTGTGAACTCAGGTCCGCCAGCAAGTCCGCCGTCATGGCAGAATGGGGACGGTATCTCAGTCGCTTGCCATCGGCTTTCAGTTGGACACCTCGAAGCGCCAATTCGGCGAGTATTTCGGTCGCTGTCACGGCACTTCCTCCCAGCCGTCAGAGTCGGCTTCCGGGACTACCACCACGTCACAATTCCCCCCTGATCCCCCTTGATCCCCTGACATACCCATAGAAAAAATATTTAATGCACTTGGTACCACTGTTCCTATTCTTTCACGTTCTATGTATCTATCAGGGGAATCAGGGGAAACAAGGGATTTATCAAGGGGCGGATCAGGGGAAAATGCATTTCTGGCGGTTTGCGCCCTTCCAAATTGGTCTTTGGGGGAATTTTTAGAGGCCAGGGTATTTTGGGATGAATCGAGGTCGATACGGTAGTGGAAACGGCGTCTGCGTTTGTCATCCGTCCAGCTTCCGCGTTCAATAACTCTCCCATCAAAATCAATCACCTCCTTGGTACCAAAGCAGCGTTTCAGTTTTCGGCCAATATGCTGCAAAATCGCCTTCCGACATGGTTCTTCTTCAAGATCGAGTTTAGCATCATCCTTCAAGCCCGGTATTTCAACGCAACCATCCGTGACGATGATTTCCAGCAGCTCCGTAACCGTCAGCCATGTGTCGATTCGATTCTGCTGTACAGCCGCCAGAACCACTGACCGAAGCCAATTCAGGTTGGTATTTGTCATTCTGGCCTGGGTTTCGCGGTGCCCATCCATCAGAGGGGCTTCGCCAAGAATATTCTGGACGATCCAGTCGAGGGTCTGTGCCCACACACGGAAGTCGTGTCGGGTCTCGGTGGTCCTGGGCTTTCCTTGGGCGTACCATGCTCGGATGATGGCGAAGATCGCCCCAAGGTATTTAGGCTGATTGGCTCTCAAGTGATCTAGGATGTCACCCTCAGGATATTTTGCAAAACTGTACCCATCAGGTTGTTTCAATATGCGGACACAACTCAATCGGTTTGCCAGATCCCGTGTCATATCTGCCTGATTTGACGTGAACATAACAGTCACCCGCCGCGGATCGATCTCAGTAACTGGAGTGTAGGGTGCCCGCGCCGAATACGAATCCTCCGTCATAAAAGATTCAATCGCCGGGAAATCCACTCGTCCCCGGATATTGTCCAAGGATATAAAGTTTGCCCCGGTGATCAGTGCCTTGTCGAAGCTTTCCTCCAAACTTCCCACGCCGCCGCGTCGTTGGGTCACAGCCCGAGGTGTGTGGCGATAAACGGCAGCGGTGATTTTGTTTCGGAAGCCTTTTCCCGTTTGGGAATGATCAGATTCTCCCAAGTCGATCGGTGGCCGTCCGCCAAGAAGTCCGCCAGAGATTAGAGCAGGTGTGATTAGAGCGGCCAGTGCGCGAGACCGATCAGATGGCGTCGCGAACTTGAATCCATCGACTAATTCATTCAATAAAACCTTTGCCTCATCAAGGGAAACGGTTGCCACCCCGTCCGATGCAGTAGATAAAACACCGCTCACGGGATCATAACCGGTTACCTCGACCAGTTCGCCATCTTGCTCAATCAGAACTGGGCATCGCGAAAGAACTCGCAGCATTGGCAGGTTTTCCAAGAATACCTGCGAGTTCATGATCAGTTTCGCAGTGGCTTCGCGGCATGTCGTTGGTTGTTGCTTATTCGATCTCCCGATCTTGAACAGTCTCGCCACTTCTTCAAAGTCGCTTGTCATTCCAGCAGGTTTCACCGGATGCAAAACTGTTTCCCCTTCATCGTCCTTAGCAATCCGTGAAATCGAGTTACCTCGACAAAAGTGCGTTTGCTTTGCAGCCAACAATTGCCCCAATTCAGACGCTGCTGCGTTTATTGTTCGGCTACCCCCAGGTAACTGCATCTGGGGCAGTGACGGTCGCTCAACCTGTACTTGTTCCTCGACATCTTGGGCAATCCTTTCGATATCTCTTCGTATCTCGTCGTCGTCGCACCCTGATTCACGTCGAGCGATAATGAAGTCGGCAATGTCACCCTTGACGGGTAAGTCAGGAAGAGGAACGATCTTGATAGTTGGGTATGGTTTCAGCGTCCACAGGATGCTCGCTACAGTAGCGACATACTCGCGACCGTCATTATCGTTGTCGGGCATCAGAACGACGCGCCGATCCGCCAACGGCGTCCAGTCGGCCTTCTCCGCAGATTTGCTGCCATGCGGCGATGTCGTGGCAACAAGTCCAATTGACCGGGCTGCCTCGACGCACTGCTCGCCCTCGACGACGAAGACTGTCGATTCCTTTTCGGCTGTCAGAAGTTCGGGCAGGCCATACAGCGGCCTCGGCTTCGGCATCCCGCCTACATTCCACTTCCCGCTACAGTTGCGGCTGACGGGGAGGATGTCTTTCTTGCCGTCGGATCGATCCCAACGAACAATCACGCCGACCGGTTCCCCCTCGGCATTGTGGTAAATCCACATCGCTGATCGCTTATTGTGGTGACGTTCCAACTCGGCAATGGCATCCTTCGCTGTGGCGAAGGTCTTGGATTTCTGTTGTCCTTTCCAGCGAGCGGGTGATGCCTTTGGTTTTATCGGTCCTGAAGATTTCTTACGACCGTTGCCGTGTTCATCAGGCATCAAGTCCTGCATCGTCATGTTGAGCGATGCGACGATCTTCTCGGCGGTGCAGCCGGCGAAACAGTGCAACAACACCCGGCCATCGTCACCCACGGCAAGGCTTAGGCTGGGACTGGTATCGTCGTGGGCAGGACACTTCGCCTTCCATCCGTTGTTTGTTTTGATTGGCCGGAAAGAGGTCATCGAGTACAATTTATTAAGAAGCTTTTGAATGGGGGGCATGCTCATGTGGGCTGCCCCCCTCTCACTTTCTTGGCCTCGATGAACTGGATCAAATCGAGCGGACAATATAAGATTCTTTTTCCTAGCTTCACAGCTGGGATTGGGCCTCTCGGTGCGGTCAGCGTCCACAAACTCTTCTCGCATATGCCCAACATTCGCGACGCCTCACGGGCACTAACTAACAATGGGGGAGTTGATCGATTTGTGTCCATTTCAAGGTCCCCCCTGGCTCTCGGCCGCTTGATGTTCCTGCTCCAACTCCTTCCTAGTCTTCAGAGCGAAGTCTTTTTTGCTCGCTTCCTCCTTTACTGGGTGGACATTAAAACAACGTACAATGTCCGACCAACGAAAACGTATAATGCTGTTCGGCAACAAAACGTGTGGAAGTTCATTCTTCTTAGCCAGTCGAACAGCTGTACCAGGCCGTAGAGAGAGGCGACGGTCAATTTCGCCGCCATCAACAAGATGGGTTCTTCGCATCAATACCGCTCCCGTATCTGAGTTTTTCTCGAGAAACACTACATTCCCCCGTAAACTCAGACGGAGCAGCATTCGCTAGAGAGGTTTTCCGAAGTTCTCTATAGTTTTCCGAAGTTTTCGGAAGTTTTCCGAAGTCGTCATTTCTTCGATCCGCGTTTGCGTATCACGTGGCCCTGGATGTCTGGTACGACGGTTTCATCACGACCGTATTGGTAGGATTCTGCAACGCTTGCATCCTTGTCGAGTTTCTTCTGTTTAATTTCTTCCCATCGCTTTTCAAGACTATTCCACCACTCGATCAGCTTTAACTGTTCAACCCTGGGTGACATTCCCACGCCGCCGAATACGATCGGACTGGGGTAACGCTCGTGCAATGATTTAATCCGCTTCTGAAATTTTTCGTCGTTTGATTGTTTCAATACGACCGCAATCTCCGGCCAGCCGAAACAGTAGTTTTTGGGCTCGGCTGGCTTGATCTTTTTCTCGTCACCGTCGCCAGTCTTGTCGGCTTCACTTCCCGCCGGCTTTTCCTCATCCGGACCACTGTCGGAATCCCCAGTGTTTTGCTCTGGAAACACCGGATTGTCTGTGTTCAGACGGCATCGTTCTATAGCCTCGATACAGAGCAAGAAGGGACGAACCCACAATACCTCACCCAGATACCGCCCGTCAGGTAAGCAAGCACTAGCTCCTGTCAGCGAGACCAGCAGCGCGAGCCACCATGTTGCGGGGCTTCGCATTTCCCATGGACAAAGTCCTGCCAGTTGATCCCGGAACTCTGGGGGGAGCGCCGCGCCTGCTTCCCCGCATAGGCGCGTGAATGTCTTTAGCACCTCCTCTGTTCGGTATTCCTTCGCGCTCACCGCATACCCGCAAAACGTTGAATTTCTCTCATTGGGAGTAATTTTACGGCTGGCGTCCAACGGTAGCGCGACCTCGGCGATGAGATCGTATTTTTCCAGATCGTATGGCGGCTCATCCAGCGATGGACCAAGTCCCATTATTATTCTGCTTGGCGCGAAGATTTTGACATTGAAGAGCTCCCCGCCATGCCTGCACCACGCCTCTCGAAACTCAGCAAGAAGCCGTTCGTACACTTGCTTTGACATGGCCACGGCCCTACAACGCAGCGTCCTACAGTTGTAAAAAGACGCGGGCAACCGGGTAGGACTACCAGTTTTCGGGCCGTCGCCCTAGCCCGCATCATTACTTATTATTCTGTTCTCCGATCCACGGCACAACCGCCTTCGCGCGCGCACGCGGGGGGGAGAAAGACTTTGCTATCGCTCGGCGACCCTAAGTCAACGCCCCCTTGGCGTTCTCCGCAGATTCGCGGTGTCCCTTGATGCCCCACTCAGACACTGCTGACGGATACTCCAACACACGGTGCATCTTGTCGTACATATGTGACCTTGGATGGTCGTGGCTGTCACCCGGTCTGAATATCTGCGTCGATGTTTCGCTGACTCAAAGATTCCTTGATTCCAAGCTCGACTGTGTTTTCACGAATGGTTGCTTCACCTCGGGCAATGACGACTACTTGGCAGTAGAGTTCGGCTCCTTCGTTGGCGAGTGGCTGGATGACTTCGTTGTAGATGTCAATCCAGTTCTCCCAGGGCACTTTCATCTCGATGCGAACTCGGTTCAGCCGTCGTTCACCATCCTGTATGACGACACCACCGCCCTCGCCGCCCCATTTATCTTCGGCCACGGCTGTGCCACCACCGGGTTCGCCGCCCGGCTCGATGCCGGTTCCAGTGCCTGCGTCCGTTCCAGTCGTGACCGGCTCCGGTTCGGGCATGAGGGACTTGGCCAATTCTGGCCGCAGTAGCCAAGCCGAATCGACGACGTCACAGAGTTCGGCACTGGCATGTCTATCCTGAAAGAGAATCGTGTCGAACTCCCTCGCTTCACCGTCGCCGAGGGCGTAGGCGAACAGTCCTCGCTGGACACCCCATGCAATACAAGCAGGAAGCACGCCGGCGCCTAATAACATGGGCAGGTGCGTTAGTTGGGTAAAGTAGTCCGCCAACGTGCGGACGTTGATGACATCCTGATCGTTGGGCCAGACCCCAAATCGGTCTTTCGTCAGCAGGTCGGGATCGAGTTTTTCCAAGATCTGCTGCTCGTCCTTGAGCTTGTCCAGTACCTTCTGGCTGAGTGACTTCCGCTCCATGGAGATCCCCATGTCGAAGCAGCGGATGGTTTTTTTCTCGGCAGGCACCAGGACATGGCGATAGGCCGTCGTGAGGGCTGCGGGCAGCCGGGCCTCGGCCTCTTTCAATCTTCCAGCCAGATCCTTCAACTGCTCTTCGGTCAGTTGTTTCTTGGTCGCCGCGTGCTCGTCGATGCTGCGCAAGGCCAGGAGACGTCGAGCCGCATCGATAACCTCGGATGACCGCTGAGCATCCGGGGCCAAAAACACCAACATGTTGGCATGCTTGCGGAATCCTTTCCCGTGCTGTTTGAGAATGCCGGTGACAAACACCTCGGTCTCCTTGGGAAGCCCTTCCTCCGAAGCCACTTGATGTAGGTCGAGGACGACGAGTCCAAGGCGGGGCTCGTCGGCCACGTCACGATCTTCCTCGGGATAGCGAAAGACACGGAACGTGGCGTCACCAATCAAGTCGTTGAGTGTGGACTTGGCAAAGTCCTTCACCTTGTCGGGCTCCGATCGGATCATTTCCTCCCGGTCAACCAGGATGCGGTTCAGGTTTGGGCGGGAGTCGAATCGATACAGGCCGTTCTCCGTGTAGAGATACCACAGCCGCTTCGACAACCGATCCAGGGCATCAGTAATAAATGGCGGGGCCATCTCAGTGTTCAGGACGGCGACGCGGAGTTGCGGAGTAATGGCTCCACGTTGCTGGCTGCCGCTGAATGAATACATGAAAATGGCCCGAGCCAGCCGCTCGGCCACACTCTCCTTGGCATACTCACTGCCCAACTGACAGTCGATCTCGGGGGCCTTGGCGTGGCTGCCCGAGATGTCACTGTCGATCACGCCATGATAGACATTCCCGGCTCCGGTATGCTTGACCAACTCGCTACGAATCGACGACGATCCCAAGTTGATCGATCCGCTCTGGATCAAGACTTCGTTATCCTTGGCCTGATACAGGTTGGATATCACGTCAGCTAACAGCCGAAGCACGCCTCGGGTTCGCTGGAACTCGGGAATCGATCCCCATCGTTCATAGAGAACGGTGATTAGCTCGGGGTGGAATGGATAGGCCCGGACCATTTCGTCACGGTATGCAGGTTCCCGGCAGTGCGAGGGCACGTCCTCGCCTAACTCTTGGTAGCGCCGCCAGTATGCTTCGGCGGTTGCCCGGTGCTGGGCCTCGTCGCCGAGATCTTCGAATAGCCTGCGGCGGATCACTTCATAGATTTCTGCGCCCTCGACGGTCTGTCGTACCTTCTCAATGCGACCCAAAACTTTTTCGAGCGACTCATACGCCCGCTCAGCATTCTCGTCCATGTATTCGCTGATCTGGCTGGTCAGAGTGGCGATCATGCAAGCGTGGGGGCAGTTGGCGACGGCGATGGAGAGTTCTTGCAGGAATGAAAGCGTGTTGCCCCGGAGCGTAGCCTCACCCACCTTCACGCCACCGGCTTTGACGAGATAGACCAGGATTTCATCGAGCATGATGAGGCAGGGGCCCGCTTCCTGGAGAACCTTTCCCAAGAGATCGGTGCCCGGCGAAATCTTATCCTTGTCGCTCTTGGCGAGGATGCCATACAGCTTGCCTTCCTTGCCACCGTCCAACTGGAAGCACATTTCGCCCCAGAACGTGTGATTGCTGCTGGGGTTTAATGCCGTGCCCACCAAGCACGCTAATCTCGCCTCGGGGATTTGTTTCAAGCCTGCGGCACTCACGAGCTTCTGAATCTCGGGCAATTTGCCGACTTGCCCCGGCTTTGTCAGCAGGTGATACAGCGCCATCAGCGTGTGTGTCTTGCCACCACCGAAGGCCGTTTGGAGTTGGATAACCGGTTCGACCTTGCCCTTCCCGGCGAGCCGTTGCATTACGTCGATCAGAAGTTTGGTCAGGCCATCGGTGAGATAGGTCTTGGCGAAGAAGGTTCGAGCGTCTCGATAGTCAACAACCCCCCGCCCGGCGAGGACCTCGCCCAGGTCGGCAGCGAATGTCGAGGGATCGAACTTCCCCTGCCGAATGTCGGCATGTGGTGTAACGACTTGTCGCCATGGTTTCAGCGTGGTCATTTGTTTTCACCTTTAAGCCATTTGAGTGCCAAGTCCGGGCCAGCAGCGGCCCGCAGCAGCCGAACCTTTTCGTCCGTTATTTTTCGAGGGCCTTGAAGAAATCGACCAATTGACACGGTGGGATCTTTCCCTTGAGGCCGTAGGATATGATCCACCGGTACGGGCTCCTCGAAGGTGATGGACTCCGTGTCATCGATCACAACCCTGAACCGGTAATCCTCGTTTGGGTAGGCCAGGTCGTCATCGGGATTGGAAACCACTTCCTTGACCTTCCATATCGCCACTAGGAAGCCAGCCTGCTTCACTTCATGCCGCATATTCGCTCCCGAGGTGACTATCCACAAGACATCACCCGGCTGGAGATCTCCGATCAGCTTGGCGTTCGAGTGCCAGAAGTGCGCACGCTCCCCAGCGAACTGGCGAACCCAGTTCTGTTTATAATCTCGCCAGTAGATGAGAATGTTGGTCATTCGTCCGTTGTCTTCTGTTCGTTCTCTGCATCCGACTCCTGTATCATTCGGACGACCGTAGTGCCTTCCAAGATGAGCCTCCCGTCGTCTGATGGCGGCTGTGAGCATAAAGCGTCAGCAATGCGGCAAATCGCACGCCAATTCCTGGCTTCATCAAGCTCTACAAGCACCGAACGAACGAGTTGACGGTCGGTGCTGTCCATCGGGAACAGAGCCCGTCGAGCCATCCGATACTGTCCAGCATCCATCCCACTAAACCATGCGCCTTCAAGGCAAGAAGTAACAGGTCGATTCTTCGCCAGGAATCCAAGCTCGCAACGCCCCGGAACAACGTCTGGTGAGCTACGGTCTTCGTCCCGCAGAATATGCACCAAGTCCTTGGAATACACATCCTTATCAAAACACACATCTTGTCCGTATTCACGTTCTGCGCAGCATTTCGCCTGTGCGAGACAACCAGCAATCGCGCCAGCGGCCAAATTTTCGGCTGACACCTCCCCCTTCTCAAACCTACAATCCCCAACCCAACGATCTCCGTTGAGCATGATATAGATGGAGCTTAGTGATCCACCGGCCCGGACACCGATTACAGCGTGAGCGGCCTCGTGGCGAGCAGCGTCAACCTTGTTTTCTGCGCCGTAGGTGCCCATAAATTCCCCCTCAGAACAACCGCCCCTGGGCATCTTCAAGTTGATCCTTCTGATTAAGCAGTCCTTGCATCAACTGTTTTTCCTTATCGCCTTCCGGAAGGCTCTCGCTGAGAGTCTGGGCGACCAGCCACAGCGTTGAGTTTTGCCCCTGGCCGCTGCGAGCAAGAAACTCGGCCATGCCGGTCGTGTCGTTCTTCTCTCGGAAGACGCACATGCGATGGAGCACGTCGATCAGACTCGCTGGTGCGCCGTCAGTGGCAGATTCGCCCAGGTTCTTGATCTTCATCCGCTTAGTGACCGGCATTGCCTGGACGTTCTCGCCAGACTTCTCCAGCACGCCGGTTTTGTCCCACATCGATTCCGTGTCGATCCCGAGTGCCTGGGCCAGTTTGAACGATTCATCAGCAGGCACCTTTGCGTCAGCATACGACCACTTCCACACGACGTAGAACCTGCTCTCCGGATCGATGTTCGCCGTGTGCGTCGTGTGAAGGATCTTTTCAAGGGCGTAGTTGGTTACCAGAGCCCGTACCTCATCAAGGAACTGGCCGACCGTAACCCTATCGCCCGAGAGCTTCGTTACCCGTTGGTACTTACCGAAGACGGATAAGGCAGGGCCGATGGCCGAGATAAAAAAGTCGGCACCACGGATGCCCTGGTTCCAGAAGAAATCTAGACACTCACGAGTTGTCTCAATCAGTTCCGCCTTGAGGTCGGAGTATATCGCACATTTGGCCAAGTGCCGGGGCCGACAGACCAGGCAAATTGACGAAGCAAGCGCCGCACTGCCCAGAGCGCGCATTCGGTTCTGCGACTCAGTGTGGATCGGCCAAGACGCTGACACGCTGAGGCCCGCACTTAACAGGCCATTTATTAGCGTTTCCCACGCGGAAGTGGTCTTATGTGCGTACATTACGACGACAACGCCGCTGTCATGAATAACCCTGTGTGCCTCGGAGAATGCCTTCTGAATGTTCTCCTCAAACCATTGTTTTGTACGTTGTGCGTAAGTGGGATTGCGCTCAGCAAGCTGTGCGATCTCAGCCGACTTGGGCGTTGTCGGCGTCCTAAAGATGTCACCTGCCGACCCCGCCAGACTCTTGCGCAACCAAACGTAAAAATAGTCGCTGCAATCGGCGTAGGGTACCGAATCGTAATATGGTGGGTCGGTTACAACCGCAGTGAGTGTTCGATCCTCAAAGGGAAGTCGCCTTGCGTCCCCCTGCAATACGAGACACCTCTGTTGATTCGACTTAGAGAGTTCCTTAATTACTTTGCGAATGTAATCAACGCACGTTTCCCACCCACTTCCCGAGGGTTCAAACGGATTCATTTCGACGTGGTCAAATCGCATCGGCAGTGACTGCCCCTGATTGAAAACTTGCATGACGCATTCGGTGGTATGATCCCAAATGCAGAACGTGCTGTATCGGCACAGGAGGCGATCAAGAGTCACTCCGAGATAATGAAGTATTGCTCGAATATAGTCTCCTTCTAACGGTGTTGTCGCCAGAGAGTCAGCAACCGTGTGAATGGACCTAGCAAACGCAACGAGCACGGCCGTTTGACGTGCGTTGAACATGGACGACCACTGCTTGTACCCGTAGACGTGCAGATTGAAGATGCTTCTAAGATAGGGGAGGTCCGCCGCCGGGACATCGCTACTGTATTCGGTCGCTAGGAGCTTCTCCGCCTCGGTAACTGCCGCGACATCCGAACCTCTAACCGAGCGGTAGTATCGCTTTCCACGTCGCTGATTTCCGTTTCGACCACCGACAGCCATCAGTTGATAGCCAAAACCCTCTGTTGCTCCGATGGTCCGCAAGTCATCCTTTGAGATAGCTGTGTGACATGCGGGACATGCAGCGGATGTACGACCAAGTGTTCCGTCTGTCTCGTCAGAAGGAGGCAGTGATTTTCCTGAGTGGACCGTGAATTGGAATCCGTCATTCGTGTCGGGCTGCAATCGAAGGAAAGCTCTCTCGGTCCCTTTCGATGCCAACAGTAGTTGGCCAACAAGTGGAACACTTCGGCGACAGGATGGATTCGGGCAGCGGTACGTTCGTGCCCAATGAAATGAGGTGGGTCGCGTCTCCGGACCATCTGGTGGATATAGTCTTTCAACGTTTGCACGAGTGCGAGCGAGAACGACAAGGCTCCAAAACACCACGTCCGCTGCTAGCGGATTCTTCCGATACTCGGCCTCGGTAATCTCAACTTCAGGAATGACCTCATCGGCCGTGAAAGATGTTATCGTCTCGCCATCGTCGAAAAGCTCCTTGCCCGATTTCGCCTTCTTCTTGGCTCTGTTGTGAGCAATCAGCCGCTTGATGTAGTCGGGCACGGGGCGACTATTGGGCTGGCCATACTTCTGCGGATACACCAAGGTGCAGAGTTCGATCAGGTGGGCGACCGGGTTCAAGTCGATGGCATGGGCCTCGCAGCCAAGCCGAAGGGCCTCCAACGGAATTGCGCCTCCTCCAGCGAATGGATCTAGCACTTTGGGCGCATTGCCTTGGGCATCCGGATGGAGAAACTTGTGCGCGGCGGCGATCAGCTTCCTGGCTGGTTCGATGTATTCCGGATTGTTCGAGTTCTCCCAGCGGACCAGCAGCTTGATGAACTCCAGACACCGGTTGCGGGGCGTATCGTCGGGCGCCGAGCCATCCCCGTTTCTGGGCCGAAACTCTGACTTCTTGTTACCCTCCCCGAGCAGGTCACTGACAAGCTTACGAAAACTTTCCGGGCATTCCGGATCGTCCGGGTCGGGAATGAGGGAAGCGAACACCGCCGCCCGGCAGGCTGCCAATGGTCGCCGTGCCCACCAGATATGCAACGTTGATATATGCCCATGCCGGATCGATTTCTCCCGTGCCGACTGCTCGGAGACTTCCTTCAAGGGCAAGGCAACTTCAATTAGGCGTTTGAGCATGGT
>JAFGTN010000246.1 GCA_016934075.1 Pirellulales bacterium | reverse complement strand
TTTCGTTTGGACACAAGACTCTCCTGCTGATGTTGTACCAAACTCTAGCACATCAATCACGCTCAATGTCCAACTGAGGCAAAACAGACCGAGAACCTGCCATGGAATCGTAAAAAAGAAGATTCCGCAGATTCAAACATATGGGATTACGGTAATAACGGCTCAACACGTACAAACGATTCCTGGCAGGAAAAGGATGATTTCCACCAGAACAGAAGCAGTATGGGCATACGGATTACGGCATGGACTGATAACTCTGAAGAAGGCGGAATGATAGCATTTACGGCCACAACCGATCCGTCGGCAATGACCCTTGATGCGGTTTCGCTCCCAGCCAACTCTACAACAGAATTGATAACCTCACTTCCGGCTCGAGACATCGAGATCGATAGTGGTGTCGGTGTTTTCCAATCTTTCGAGTTGGCCAGACCTTTGCTGCAACAGAGAATCTTACCCGATGAGAGCGCCGAAAAGGAAGGAATTGGTGAAACATCATCCACAGAAGGTACTTCAAACAGCGAGGAATCCATGGCAGCGACCAAATCCGTCAGGTGGCATGTTCTCGGCGCATCAGACATTTGCACGATTGTTGTGATGTCTACAGTGACCACAATCGTCGGCGGGCGACGACATAAAGAAGAGGAAACTAGACAATTGCATAAAGAGTTTGGACTAGGACGCTTACGGCCCTGGTGATGACCGTGTCGATAAACAAAACATCGGGGGATTGCCACTCTAAAACAGCGTGCCTTGGAAGCTATTGGCATAGAACCAGCCCAAATCGGTTTCCCACATCTTTCCCGAAAAGCTTTCCAAATATATAATTACATACTAGATGGAGGTCGCTTTTCTCTTTGGCGGCGACCCGCGTTGTAAGTCCCCATTAGCCCCCACAAAATGGTGCTTGATACCGAGATTTCTCGGCTCAGTTTTCCCTCGAATTCACATAAGCCCTTAAGGGAATTTGTTGCATAATCATCAATGTGAGACCGAGTGGTGGAAGAACCAAATAAGATAATAGTGACAGTATTTTTAAAGATACCACCAATGGTATATATGTCTGGATCGTGTCGTCGATGGCTGTTCTCAATCGTCCTCGTTGCAACTGTCTTTAGCCTCACCAGTTTTCGGCTTTCGGCGCAACCGCCAGGTTCGCCACCACAGAGTACCAAGGCTGGATTGTCCGTCAACGACTCACAGGCTTTCCAGGGCTATTCTCTCGTTGCGCCCATGAATTCAACAACAACATACCTGATAAACATGAAAGGGCATGTCGTCAACCGGTGGCAAAGCGAATTCACACCGGGTGCGAGTGCTTACTTGCTCGAGAACGGTCATTTACTCCGCACAGGCGCGGAACATGGCGGTTCGCTCAGGGGCGCAGCAGCCGGTGGGCGAATTCAAGAGTTCTCATGGGATGGTGAACTCCTTTGGGACTACTCGCTATCGAACGAACGGCATCGCCCCCATCACGATATCTGCCCCATGCCTAACGGCAATGTTCTGGTTATAGTCTGGGATAAGAAGACGCCCGAAGAGGCGATCGCCGCCGGCCGGATCGCGGAGACGGTACGCGGTCAATTCCTGGCGGACTGCATTTTCGAGGTGAAGCCTAGCGGCAAGAAGTCCGGCGAAATCATCTGGAAGTGGTATGCCTGGGACCACCTGATTCAGGATGTGGACGAGACAAAGCCGAATTACGGTGAGGTTTCGGAGCATCCTGAGTTGATCGACATCAACTTCGGTACCAACGTGATGGCCTCGATGATCAAGGATCCGAAACAACTCGCCAAGCTGAGGGCACTCGGATATGTTGGCGGCGGCTGGGATGCCGACCGAGATCGTGGCCGATCCGGCGGCCCCGGTGCCCCTGGTCCACGAGGCGGCCCACATATGAGCCCTGATTGGATGCATACAAACTCAATCGCTTATAACGACGAACTCGACCAAATTATGCTAAGTATCCACGAGTTCAGCGAAGTCTGGATAATCGATCATAGTACCACGACCGAAGAAGCCGCTTCTCACCGCGGTGGACGATACGGTAAAGGAGGGGATTTGCTTTACCGCTGGGGCAATCCGCGGGCCTATCGCAACGGCACAAAAACTGACCAGAGGTTGTTTGCCCAGCACTGTGCTAATTGGATTCCCAAAGGGCTGCCGGGCGAGGGACACATGCTGGTTTTCAATAACGGCAACAGGCGGCCCGATGGCTCGTACTCGTCGGTCGACGAAGTCGTGCTACCGATTGATAAAGATGGCCACTATCTTCGCGAGGAGTATCTGGCATTCGGACCGGAAAAAGCCGTATGGAGCTACTCGGAGCCGAAACAGGGCAGTTTCTTCTCAATGAATATTTCAGGCGCCCAACGACTTCCTAACGGTAACACATTCATCTGTTCGGGAGCCGCCGGCGTCCTGTTCGAAGTTACTCCCGAAAAAGAGGTCGTTTGGAAGTATTCAACGCCTCAACATGGTCCTGGCGGTCCTGGGGGACCAGGGGGCCCACGCGGCATGCGTCCGGGCGAGCTTTTCCCTAGTTTTCTGCAAGACATGCTGCGAATGAATGATCAACAAAAAGCGCAACTCTCCAAGTTGCAGAAAGAGGTGAAGGCCGAACTCGCAAAGCTCCTCACGGAGAAGCAGCGAGATCAATTGGAGAAACCCATGTCTTTCGGCTTTGGAGGACCGCCGCCGGGACGCAATCCAAATGATCGGCAGGAAGCCATCCCCACCGGCGACCGGCGCGGGCCGGGCGGACCTGGACGTTCCGGCGCTCCGTTCAGATTCACTCCACCACGCCCCGGCGAAGTCATTCCTTCGATGTTTGTGGAATCGTTGGAGCTTACGAAAGAACAAATCCTTAAGTTGAAAAAGTTGCAGATGCGGGTTGATGACCAGATCTCGGAGATTCTTACGAAGTCTCAAAAATCGCAACTTGACGAAATGCAGCGCATGTTCACACGTGGCCCTGGAGCCGGTCCTCCCGGTTTTGGCCCTCCAGGTTTCGGACCTCCCCAGCGCGATGGTGACAGACCGGATCGTGTTAAACGTCCTGACGGACAACAAACGTTAGGCGATCGCAATCATCCACGAGGGTTTGGTGGTACCGACCGACTGAGCTCCTCAGATCGTGATCACAACACCGGTCGACCCGGCCCCGGAAACAGACCGGGAAGAGGGCCGGGAGGTCCCGGCCTGGGACCTGGCGGGATTTTCACATGCTATCGCTACGGACCTCACTTTCCCGGACTCGTCGGCAAGGATATCATGGCTGGAAGGGAATTTATCGACATCCTCGGCGGGCAGGATAAACCACGCCCCGCGGAGAAACCCCGTTGACGCCAATGCGAATCTTCACAATGGCGAAGAATTTCATGAAACACCCTATTTTTGCTCACCACATCCTGTTATCCGCAATATTGCTGATCGTACTACTGCCGACACCGGCGTGGGCCTATATCGGCCCTGGAGCGGGCTTTGCACTGGCCGGATCGTTCCTAGCCATCTTCGGCGCCCTCCTTTCGGCATTGTCTATGGTGTTGTTCTGGCCAATACGACGCGTTGTCAGGATGATATTTCGTCGCCGACCACCCGGAAAGATTCGATTTCGTCGAGTGGTAATCCTTGGCTTGGATGGATTTGACCATCATCTAGCGGAAAAATTCATTGAGGAAGGCAAACTTCCAAATCTGGCCGCACTACGCGATCAAGGAGACTTCAAACCGCTTCGAACTACATTGCCACCAATCTCACCAGTGGCCTGGGCAACGTTTCAGACCGGTGTGAATCCTGGCAAACACAATATTTTCGATTTTCTCACTCCCGATGAGCGCACGTATCAGGCCAAACTCAGTTCCGTGACTATTCGCACGGTGCGGCGCAGGATCGGATGGGGCCCCATCTCTATTCCATTCGGTACGAAACCAGACGTGCAATTGCTTCGCAAAAGCAAGCCTTTCTGGAATATTCTCAGCAGGTATGGCGTCTTCAATTGCATCATTCGCGTACCAATTACCTTTCCCCCCGAGAGACTACGCGGCGTGCAACTGTCCGCCATGTGCGTACCCGATCTCCGGGGAACACAGGGTACTTTCTCTCACTACACCACGCGGATCCTAAACGATTCCAAGAAGACTGGTGGCGAGGTGCATCATGTTCAGCGAAAGGGTAATACGGTTCAGTGCGAACTTATCGGACCGAGACATCCTTCCCATCCTGAATATGCCCCCATAAAACTACCCTTCACCGTCACGATTATGGGCAGCGATCAGGTGAAGCTTAAGATCAACGGCACCACCCATATTCTGCAACAGGGCCTTCACTCCGATTGGATCCAGGTTCGTTTTCGCGTTGGCTTAAGCACAACTATATCCGGAGTGTGCCGTTTCCTTTTGCTCAAAACTGATCCCGAATTCGAACTCTACGTGACTCCCGTCAACATAGATCCGGAGAAACCGGCTATGGCGATCGGTTATCCGGCGGTCTATCCGGTCTATTTGGCAAAGCGTCAAGGTCCGTATGCGACATTAGGCTTGGCGGAGGATACATGGGCGTTGAGCGAGGAGGTTCTTTCTGATGAGCATTTTGCTCGACAATGTATCGACATCGAAGGCGAACGGGAGTCGATGTTTTTCGATGGATTGGAGAAAGTTCCACAGGGATTGTGCGTGTGTGTCTTCGACGGCACCGATCGCATGCAGCACATGTTCTGGAGATATCTGGATGAGGAACACCCGGCCCGACCGGCGGATGTTCCCGACACATACCGCCAGGTGATCGAGGAACTCTACCAGCGCATGGACCATCTGGTCGGCCGCACGATGGCGAAGTGCAATGACGATGACACGCTGCTGATGATCGTCTCCGACCACGGTTTCACTTCATTCCGGCGAGGCGTCGACCTGAACCGCTGGTTGGAAGAAAACGGCTATCTTGTGGTCGACGACGCGCGTAGGAATGAAGAACATCTTGCCGGTATTGACTGGTCGCGCACGCGGGCTTTCGCTATCGGCTTAAGCGGCATCTTTTTGAATATATCGGACAAATTCGAGCAGGGCATCGTTGATCCCGGTAAAGAAGCCCAGCGTCTTCGCGATGAGATTCAGCAGAAACTCACGGATCTTGTGGATCCTGGTCACGACACAAGGGCAATCAAACGCGTCTACCAGGCCACGAAAACCTATCGAGGCCCCTACAAGAATAGTGCACCGGATTTGATCGTCGGGTACGAGAGTGGCTATCGCGTTGCCTGGGAAACGGCCATGGGCCGCACCAGCAAAGATATCTTCCATGATAACAGGAAAGCATGGAGCGGAGATCACTGTGTTGATCCGACGGTTGTCCCGGGCGTTCTGTTCTGCAATCGCAAGATCGAAACCGGGCAAGTCCGTCTGTTCGACATAGCTCCGACCGTACTAGACATTTTCGGGATTCCGGCGCCCGATTATATGGACGGTTCCGCGTTTGAAATTGGTGAATCCAATGACTCGGGGGATACCGGTGTATGTGAAAACGAAGAAAGCGTTGGAATTGAATCGCAGGTGATATGATGGCGAAATCGAACTCGTACTCTATAGGGCGAAGGAAGTTTCTCAAGGGAGCCGCGGCGGCCGCCATTGGTGGTGGAGTGGTCGCGGGAGGTTCCTATTGGCTTGGCAGTATCCGACGCGTTTCTCGCAGTGTTGCAAAGAAAGTCATTATCATCGGTGTCGATGGCATGGATCCGGGCTTATGTGGCGAGATGATGAAACAGGGGCTCTTGCCAAACTTAGCCAAGATAAGCGCAGCCGGCGGTTTCAGCAATCTCGGCACGAGTATTCCGCCGCAAAGCCCGGTCGCATGGGCTAATTTCATCAACGGGGCGGGTCCCGGCTCGCATGGTATCTTCGATTTTATCCACCGCCATCCCCAAAGTCCGCGCGCGCCCTTTTACTCGGCGGCCGAAACAATACCGGGAGAGGGTGCCTGGGAAATCGGCGACCACCGCCTGCAACTCGACTTCTTCCCCTTCAATCACAAACCTCCGAAGACCGTTCTTCGACGTCAAGGTATCCCCTTCTGGGATTACCTTGACAAAGCCGGTATTTCCTCGACGTTCTACGACTTGCCTTCCAACTACCCTGCCAGTCCATCTGAATATGGTAACCATCGCTGCCTTTGCGGTATGGGCACGCCGGACATGCGGGGAAGCTATGGCACCTATCAGTATTTCAGCGAGGACGGTCCGTTGAAGACCGTTGACGATGGAGGCGGCACACGGACGCGGCTGGCTTTCTTCGGCGACTCGGCAATTGCACAGTTGGTCGGGCCGGAAAACAGTATGCTAAAGGTACCCCAACCCGTTACGGTTGAATTCGAAGTACATCGCGACACACTATCCAACGCCGCACTGATCGAAATCCAAGGCGAGAAGATCCTTTTGAAACCGGGAACATGGAGCCGGTGGCTTCGTGTTGACTTTGGACTATCCACGCCGACACCACTGCCCAACAAGCGTGTTCACGGGATCTGCCGATTCTATTTACAGGAGGTTTCTCCGAACTTTCGGCTCTATGTAACACCCGTGAACGTCGATCCTTCGGACCCTGCCATACAGATTTCCGAACCTTCCGATTTCGTCGAAGGAATCTCGGAACAATTGGGATTGTTCTACACGACCGGTTTTCAAGAGGATCACAAGGCTCGATCTAATGGCGTCTTCACCGATGATGAGTTCCTCAAGCAGGCCACGATGGTTTTAGACGAGCGACTTGCTTTATTGGAGTACGCTCTCAATGACTACGACGATGGGCTGCTGTTTTTCTATTTTTCAAGCAGCGATTTGCAGTCGCACATTTTTTGGTGGAACGGCGACGCCCCACATCCCACTCGCTCTGCGGCCGAAGCGAGGAAGTATTTCGGGCATATTCAGCACCTCTACCGGCAACTGGATGCAGTCATCGGCGATCTTAATGACAGGTACGGCGGCAAGGCAACCATCTTCGTTATGAGTGATCACGGATTCGCCAATTTCGGCCGGCAGTTCAATTTGAACTCTTGGCTGAGAGATTATGGATATCTCAATCCGCATAATTGTTCCTCGATTCTGGTCGACGGCAACTGGTCTCGAACCCGTGCTTATGGATTGGGAATCAACGGACTTTACCTCAACCTGAAAGGCCGGGAGAGGGAAGGAATCGTCGAACCGGGTGAAGAGCAAGAGAAATTGACGAAACAGCTCATTGCCCGGCTTCAGGCCGTGCGTGATTACAATGGCGAAAAAGTGATTCGGCACGTCTACCAAACGGACGAAGTATACTCTGGCAACGCGACCGAACTGGCCCCCGACCTGATTATCGGATATGCACCGGGATATCGAGCATCGTGGACCACGTGTTTGGGCGATTTGACGCCGGAAGTATTGATGGACAACGACTCTGCTTGGAGCGCCGATCACTGTGCCGACGCCCTCGATGTGCCCGGCGTGCTGTACTGCAATCAGAAGATTCGCACTAAGCAGCCCAACTTGACTGATCTTGCGCCCTCGATCCTGGCCGAGTTTGGGTTGCCAACACCAAATTCAATGAGTGGAAGGAGTATCTTTACCTCGTGAAGTGCATGATTTCTCGTGTGAGTGAAAGGAATAATCAATATGAAAATTCAGATAGATTCGAGTTTGTACGAGCGGGCCACCAAAGCTTCAGCCACGGCCGGCTATAGCAGTGTCGACGAATTCATTGCCCACGCCATTGAGCGCGAATTGAAACGCCTGGATGCGGAAGACGCGGAACAGCAAGTGGCCGACCAGCTTCGAGGCCTTGGCTATATCGAGTGAGTTTGCGATGACGGAACTGGTAGTGTGGCTGAATACAGTGGCAAATGCGTGCGCGGAGTATGCGCTGGCTCCTCTCGCATTCCTGCCCGGCTGGCTTTCGGCAACGCTGGTGGCAATCGTCACCGGCATCCTCATGCTCCTGATTTTCAAGTACACATCGAACCAGGTTTCGATTAAACAGGTCCGTAACGGCATCAGGGCCAATCTGCTCGCACTCTCGCTCTTCCAAGACAACATCAGTGTCAGCCTCCGATGTCAAGCAAGAGTCCTCGTTGGAGCATGTCGGTTGTTTCTGTTGGCCGTCGTCCCCATGCTTGTGATGACTGTGCCAATGTGTCTGTTGCTGGCCCAGATGGCGTTGTGGTATCAGGCCAGACCGCTGCACGTCGATGAAGAGGCCGTGCTAACCGCTTTTTTCGCCGACAACTCGAATGAAATACCCGAAGTGCAACTGGAAGCAGCATCCGGTGGTGAAGTCAAGATCGGCCCCGTTCGGGTTCCCAGTAAGCATATGGTCTGTTGGAGCGTTTGGGCACAGGAAGACGGTTGTCACCGGTTATCACTTCGCATCGGTAAACAGACTTTCGAGAAGGAATTCACGGTAGGGGAGGGTTTTGCACGAGTAAGCCTACGGCGTCCCGCTTGGAATTGGTTCGACGTTCTTCTGCATCCACGTGAGACACCATTTTCACAAGATTCAATCGTGCGTGCCATTGAAATCGACTACCCGAGCAGGCACGGATGGGCCAGTGGGAGCGGTTTCTGGCTCATCTATTGGTTTGTGGTTTCCATGGTTGTAGCGTTCTGCGTTCGACCTTGGTTCAACGTGAATATTTAACTGGACTTATGCAAAATTGCGAGTCCAAATATAACCTGACATATTAGCGGAGCAAGTACCAATGAGCCTGGATTCAGAGATCATCATCGTTTCGGGACTGCCGCGTTCAGGGACGTCATTGATGATGCAGATGTTGCATGTGGGTGGCGTTGAAGTTGTCACAGATCATGTACGCACGGCAGATGTCGACAATCCGCGCGGATACTTCGAATTCGAGCGCGCCAAACAGATAGAGCATGACACGTCTTGGTTACCTTCAACTCGAGGTAAGGCGTTCAAGATGGTATCACAGCTCCTGTACCACCTTCCACCGAGGGAACCTTACCGAATCATATTCATGCAACGCGACTTGGATGAAATACTTATCTCGCAAGAGAAGATGCTCCAACGCCGGGAAATCGCTGCCGCACCGCGCGAAAAGATTAAGGAGGCTTTCACGCTTCACCTCGAAAGGCTCTTCGAATGGTTGCATGATCAACGGAACATAAGTGTGCTGACGGTTAACTACAACGAGCTGCTTGACAACTCTCGTCAATATGCCGAAACAATTAGTGAATTTCTCGGCAACATTCCTGTGGTACCGGCCATGGTCCAAGCCATAGACCCAAACCTATACCGAAATCGAAGAACCACGCCACAAAGCCAAAATACTTCATCATAACCGCTGGAGTATTTTGTTGAGGTATGACGGAGCCCAAAGTGACTGTGGCAGATATGGAATGGGGCTTTGTCAAACAAGGTTGAATTATTTTTAAGGAGATCAACATGAGTACTGAAAGACTAAGTATGCGATAGCCCAGCACTGGCGGACTCCGAAAAGGGATGAAATTATATCCCCTAAAGGAATTTTCGATGGCGAACCTCCGCAAGTTCATCGATAGTTTCGTCTTCGGTAGATGCACGCCGCGCGTCGACGCCATCCACAACCAACTCGATCGTGACGATCTCCCTGCCGCCAATTTCCCGCGTGCGGAAGAATCGCATAGTGACACTTGTTGATTCCCAACGATTGGCGAGCTTCATCCATGGACGCGGATATATATACTATTAAGAGTCAGACTTGACACTGGTTTCGTAATAAGTTGAAAGGACCACAGATGAAACGTGCAATGACGTTGGGAAGCCTTATGTTGGCCATAATTATATTTTTTATATTTTTTGGTGGATTAGTAGCCTGTGGTGTGGAGAATGAGGCGACTCAGGCTAATAATTTTATCGAGCTCTTCGACGGCCGATCACTGAACGGCTGGAAGGCTTCTGAAAATGCCCAAGCGTGGCGTGTCGAAAACGGTTGTCTGGTTGCGGACGGCAAGCGAAGTCATCTATTCTATGTAGGACCTGTGGGCAATCATAATTTCAAAAACTTTGAATTAGAAGCCGAGGTGCTGACTCAGCACTTAACCGATTCGGGAATTTATTTCCATACGGCATATCAAGAGACGGGTTGGCCGGGAAGAGGCTACGAAGTGCAGATCAATAACACGCACAACGGCATTGACGGCCGGCTGGAGTTGAAACGAACCGGCAGCCTCTACGGAGTTCGCAATAACTACCAGAAATGGTTGGAGGATGGCCGCTGGTTTCACGTGAGTATAAGCGTGATCGGTAAGCGGATTCGCGTTTGGGTCAATGGTTACCCTGTGGTCGATTATCTTGAATCCGCCAAGGCCCCGCGCGCCCCAGGCCAGTCGCAAAGAAGGTTGTCTCGCGGTACTATCGCCTTGCAGGGACATGATCCGGACAGTTGTGTAGCATATCGCAATGTGAAGATCCGCCTGCTGCCGGACGATGCGGATTCCGCACTTCCGACACGAGCTTCCACTGAGGGCTACGGCATTGATTCCGCGTTACTAGACAAGATTAACGCCGACAGCATTCCCGTGATTGATTATCACATTCACTTACGCGGCGGTATGACCTTGAAAAAGGCCATGGAGCGTCAAGCCATGCTGGGCATCAATTCAGGCGTCCTGAAAAACATCGGCAGTGGCTGGCCCATTGAAACGGATGCTCAGTTGTGCGAGCATCTGGACAGCGTGGTGGGAAAGCCCGTTTTTGTCGGAGTTCAAGTGAATGACCGTGACTGGATGGAAAAACACTCCCCTGAATTGTTGAAAAGGTTGGATTTCGTTCTGGCAGACACCATGATTATGCCCATGCCCAACGACGACAGTAAGCCCGTTAAACTTTGGCAGACCGATAAATATACGATTAGCGATGCAAAAGCATGGATGAAACGATATATGCGTCATAACTTGCGCGTGCTTGCCGAACCCATCACGATTCTGGCAAATCCCACGTACTTGCCGGCAGCCCTCGCTGACAAGTACGATCAATTGTGGACAGACGATCGCATGAAAACGATCATCCAAGCAGCGATAGACAACAATGTCGCGCTGGAAATCAACGCCTCTAGTGGTCTGCCTAGCGATCGGTTCGTCCGTCTGGCTAAAAAGATGGGGGCCAAGTTCTGCTTCGGTTCGAACAATTTCGATGATAAACCCATCAACATGAAGCGTTGCCTAGAAGTGATCGAACGATTCGGTTTAACCAAGGAAGACATATATGTGGCCGGGCCTAAACCCCGTGACTCAGAAGAGAAGTAACCTCGACTTATGCCGATTTGACGGCCGTCTACTGCTCGTCAACCTTCGGTTTGTCGACCACCTGCCACGCATGAACTAGTGATTTGTCGCCGTCGGCACGGGGTTCAAAAACGTACAGGAATCTTCCTTTAGGATCGAAACAAGCGGCGCCCAGATGCTGCATGCGGCGGGTAACGGCCTGGGTGGCGAAAAGGTACTTCTCTATGTCCAATACCGCATAGGGTTGGGGTGCCCAGGGCTTCTTCTTACCGGCTGCCACAGCCGCCAGGTCTGCGGGATCGTACAAGAGAATCTGCGCCTCAAACGCCGTGGACCACCAGCCACGCTGGTCGTTGGGAGCGGGTGGAACGGGCGGAAACGGGCCTTCTTCTGGCCAAAC
>JAFGTN010000245.1 GCA_016934075.1 Pirellulales bacterium | reverse complement strand
CCCACGCTGTTGCCCATGGCGTGGGCATATTCGCAAAGGATCATGGGGCGGGTTTGCGGTTTTTTGGCGAATTCCAGAAGTTTGCCCGGTCGCGCGTACATGGGGCAAATGATATCGGTGTTCGGACCCTTTAGCGCGCGTTCGTAATGTACCGGCCGCGACGGATCACGCCGGCGGATCCAGTTGCTCGTGGCCGTGAAGTTAACGCCGTCGCCCGCTTCGTTGCCCAGCGACCAGATAATCACCGAGGGGTGGTTCTTATCCCTTTCCACCATACGTTGGGTACGATCCAAGTGGGCTTCTTTCCATTCGGGATCTTTGGCCAACGATTTCGCGCCGTAACCCATTCCGTGCGATTCGATATTGGCTTCGTCGGTTACATACAGCCCGAAGCGGTCGCACAATTCATACCACAAAGGCACGTTAGGATAGTGAGAGGTTCGTACGGCATTGATGTTCGACTGTTTCATCAGGCGAATGTCGCGGATCATGGACTCGCGGGAAACGGTATGTCCGGTTACGGGATCGTGTTCGTGACGATTTACGCCTTTGAGAATCACGGGCTTACCGTTTACCAGCAATTGACCGTCAGCAATAGCCACCTCGCGGAAACCGATTCTGGAGGGTATCACTTCGATCACTTTACCCTGGTCATCTTTGACGACTATCAAGAGCGCATACAGATTGGGAGCCTCGGCCGTCCATTTCTCGGGGTTGGTAATCTTTTCTTCCAAGTTGACCGAAACTGTTTCCCCCGGCTTGATGTCGACCTGCCTGGTCCATGGTTTCGCGACCGGTCTGGTTGTGATCTGTGTCAGCGGTCCGGCGGCATTACTCGGGTTGGCCTGGCGGGTCTCCTCCAATAAAACCACCTCGACGCTTGCCCGGGTTTGTTTTTTGCTTTGGTTGGCAAGTTGGATGTTTAACTTCAGAGTAGCGTCTTCATAGCGGTCGTCCAGGTCGGTGCGGGCCCAGAAATCGGCCACGTGCACGCTTGGTGTGGCCAGCAGGTAAACATCGCGGAAGATACCGCTAAGGCGCCAAAAGTCCTGGTCTTCCAGATAGGATCCATCCGACCAGCGATAGACCTCCACAGCCAGCAGATTCTCGCCCTTTTTCAAATAGGGAGTGATGTCGAATTCGGCGGGCGTGCGGCTGCCCTGGCTGTAGCCCACCTTGCGTCCATTGACCCAGACGTAAAAGGCCGACTCCACACCGGCGAAATGCAGCAATACCCGTTGGCCGTCCCAAGACTCGGGCACGATGAAGGTCCGTCGGTACGAACCTACCGGATTGTTGTCGTGTGGAATGTGGGGCGGATCGGACGGACTGAAGGGATATTTGATATTCACATAGATGGGGATGCCGTACCCGTGCATCTGCCAGTTGGACGGAACGGGTATCGTTTTCCAGCCGCCGGCGTCGAATTCCGGCTTGTAGAAATCCTTGGGCCGATCGGCCGGCTTCGGCGCCCAATTGAACTGCCAGGGGCCGTTGAGCGAAAGGAAGAAGGGCGAGGCCGCGCAGTCGCCTTTCAAGGCGGTTCGAGCGTCCGCATATGGCATCATGGTTGCATGAGGCGGCAGCTTGTTAACGGCAAAAATTTTGGGATTTTCCCAGTCCGGTCGTTCCTTCGCCATAACTTGATGCCCTCCCTGCGTTGCCATCATCACGACACATAGTGCCGCATAAAGTTTGCCACAACGGGCAAGTCGCGAAAATGTGGAACAATTTCGAGTGATCGTTAACTTATTAACGAAGTGAAGCGTGAGACGTGCAACTTGCATTTCAGATCTCCCAGCCCGAAACCAGGTTGTTGATTGTTGAGTAGAAGCGGTTTCGTAATACGTTTCTTAATATGTCTTAATATCCACCGCCGCCCCGTCGTGGTCGGCCGACAGGTAGGCGCTGTAGATTGTCGAGATCGTATTCGCCGCCAACTGGCCCGTGCTTTGCGGTTCCTCGCCGTAGGCTACAGTGCGGTAGAAGGCCTCGGTCTCCTGTGGGTAGCCGGTAAACCAGTCCTCGTCGGGCGATGTGCAGGCCCAACCCTGTTTAGTCTCGATCTTCTCGACGGTATAAATGTCCTTAAAATTCTCCTCCTTCGGGTTATATGTCTCCATGGCCGTATTGGGATTGATGTTGCATCGGGTGCGGTGGTTGTTTGCGGAGATTTCCAACCAGTTGTGGATTCCGCCAACCACGATATCCGAGGCGAGCACGGTGGCCAGCGTGCCGTCCTCGAATTCCACGTGCATCATGGAAAAATCGTCGATATCGTAATAATTGCAGCGTATATGTCCTTCGTCGCGGAAGCTTTCCAACCGCGTGACGGCATGCGCTCGGGCGGTCACCGACTTGGGCACGATAGGTTTACCGTTTCGTACGCGCCCTTCCACCTCTTTGAGATACAAGGCCGCGGTAAGCGGATGACAGCCTTTGCCGATCAGCACGCCACCGCCGCAGCGCGCGGAATATGCATAGTCGACCGAATGTGAACCGCTGTGGGCCTCTTCGCCGTGTATCCAGAGAATCTGCGCACCGGTTTTTTCCAGGATTTCACGTTCCTTTTGAATGGCCGGCACATAGATCCAGTTTTCGGCATATAGCAGACGCCCTTTGCTGGCGGCCTCGGCTTCAAGCATGCGTTCCACGCTGGCCAGGGCCTGGTCCAAGGCCACCTGTTTATCGGCCTTGTCCCAGTGGAAATCTTCACTGCCGTCGCCGAAATAACCCGTCAACGGCTTTTCGCAAATGGCGAACTTGTCGGCTTTAAGCGCCGCCACGGCCACCGGTTCATGCGCGTAGGGTGGTGTGTTCACATGCACAACGTCGACGTTATCAATCAGTTCTTCCAGGCTGCCGAAGGCCTTGATGCCGCGATCGGAGGCGAACTTTTGGGCCATGTCCTCGTCCTTGGCATAAACGCCCATAACTTCTATATCGGTGCCATAGACCTTCTGCAAAGCGTGATAATGAAACGAAGCACTGAATCCCGCGCCTACCAAGCCACTACGTACTTTTTTCTTCTGCATTATAAAGTCCCTTTCGGAATTTTTATCTATTATCATCCTATCGCAAGCGCTGATAAACGGCCGCAAGCGGCTCGGTTAACATTTGAGCACTTTGAGCACTTTGGAAGTACTGTCATTGATCATTGGACATTGATCATTGGTTCCTATCACTTATCGGCTCTGTCGCTTTTTCAACCGGCGCGATCTTCTCGACCTTCGGCTGCTCGGTGAACAAACCTCGCAGCTTCTTGATTACGCGGTTGTTGATGCCGATCACCGAACCGATGGTGGCTATCAACAGGGCCACGCAAAGAATCGCGTTGAACAACACGCGACTGAATCCTTTGCCCACGGCGTCGCCGATGTAGCTGCGTTTGTTGTTCATGATCAGGAACGTCAGGTAGGCAACCGGCAGCATGGCGAAGCAAACGGCCGAAGCCGCCACCGGGAACCAGAACGGCAACGTGGCCACCACGCCGAAGAGTCCGATGGACGGTGTCAAGGCGAACATGCGGAAACGATTCTTCGTGTATTCCAGCCCCAGCATTTCGCACCAGGTGAAACCGCACACTACCATGTGCACACTGATGGCCGTACAGGTCATGGCGATCATGCCCAGGTCGAAGAAGATCCGCCCGAACGTGTTGCCCAGGATACCGGTGAACGACTCGGCCGCGGCAACCGGCTTGAGCCCCTCTTGCAATACGTCCTGCCCCGTATAAACGCCAGTCAACTTCATGGCGATAATCACAAGCGAAGTAACCAGCACGAAAGGCAAAAACATCGACATGCCCAAGTCCCATCGCGAAAGTGTCTTGTGGTCCTTGCCCCAGCCCTTGGCCAACATCGAATAGGGATAGAGGAACGTCATGTTGATGCCCACCGCAGCGCCCAACATTCCCAACACCAGTGTGACGTGTTTGGGATTCTGCCACTCTGGAATGCCGTACCAGCCGATAAAGCCCTTACCCAACTCGGCCCATTCGATTTTGGCGAAGTTGCCGATAACCACCACGGCGAATACCAGCACGATCATTCCGATCACGCCGCGCAGGAACCACTCATACAGCTTGATACCCTTCGTACTACTGCCGTAGCTGAAAACGGTAAAGACGTTGATGCTGAGGATCAACAGCCCCACGCCGAAGCTCACGGCATAGCCCGCACCGGTGAAGCCGCCTTCAGCGTCGATCGGAGTAAGTCCGGCCATTATACCCATATCTCGGGCCGCGGCGGCCGCCAGGGCATACTGAGGGAAGTGCCAAATGATCGATGCCATGATCGTGCCCAAGGCCCAAAGGAAAACCAGAGTCTTGCTCATCTCGCGGCCGAAAGCCCGATAGGGTCGCTCGCTCGTGGTCAATACCACGTTGCCCAATGCAGCCAGCATCATAACGCCCAAAAACATGGCTACAGGTTGTACCCATAAGAGTTTGTAGCCGAACGAGGCACCGGCCACGACCGATGCCGTGGCACTGCCGGCACCGAGCGTCATGGCACTTTGCATCAGTCCCGGCCCGGTACGTTTAATGTAACCGGTCGCGCGTGGAATGAACGGCTTCTGCTGCAAATCCCGCAGCTCGGCGACCTCGGCCTGGAGTTTTTCGGGATCCCACTTACCCGCCATGGGCAAACCGGCCGATTTGTTTTCGGACATGTTCGGTTCCTCTTTCAGTGGCAATGATATTTGGTTTTTGTGTCAAATACTAACCCGAAGCGCAAGAGAAGGGCGGAAAAACGGCGAAGAACGTCATACTCCCTTCGCTTGCGCTTCGGGTTAGGAAAAAGTCATCAGGCCATGGTATCAGGTGGGAAAACAGACGTCCAGAGAGGCCCCACCTCCGGTTGGTTTATCAACAGCCGAGGGCGGCTGTTCTACACTTGTAGCACAGCCTATTCCCGGATGTAATCATGGCATCAATACGTCAGCAGCAGGCGATCGGCCACCTTTTCGCCCTCTAAGGTGCGGCCGTTCATCTGGAACCGCTTGAGCATCGATCGTCCGCAATTCACAAAGGCCTCGCGCTCGAAAAGCCCTTTTGGTATCGGCAATTCGCAGTCTACCGAGCCCGAACGCTTCGTACCGTCGATACTTACAGCCACGTGAACACTGCGGCGTTTGCAGTTCTCAACAGTCTCGAAAAGCTCCTCCAGACTGAACGACTGCGCGCCATAGAGAATCGCCTGACTATGGCTATACGGTGGATCGCAATAAACCATATCGCCCGGTTTGGCTCTACTCATCGATTCGCGATAGTCCATCAGCGCGAAAGTCGTTCCGGCCGTTCTTGCGTGCCACTGGTCGACACGATGCCCGAAGCTTTCCGAGGAAATCGGCCGATGTACGCCGCAAGGTGTCGACATATAACCATCGGCCCGTCGAAACCGCACAACGCCTCCGTAGCAACTGCGACAGAGAAACAGAAGATCCGCCCCGTTGGGACTGGCATTGTAAGACGACCTCACACGTTCATACACCGATTTCTTGTCTTCTAAGTTCAAACAATCTCGCCGCTGAGAGTACCAGCGTTTGAGCGTCCTTGGCGCATCGTGTAACGCCGACCAGATCTCCACCAAAGGCGCGAAAACATCCGTGGCATGGGCTTCTCGAGGCGCCAGGGTGGCCAGAACCGCGCCGCTGCCGAGAAACGGCTCATGATAAACGCCAAAATCGCGCGGAAAATAAGATATGATCTCGTGTGCGAAACGCTGCTTGTTACCCACCCACTTCAGAAGCTGCAAACGAAACGGCTCCACGTTAGCTCGTCGGGATCGTTTCTTTCGATGCGTCCGTGCAACTGACATGAATGGTTCAACTGGTAGCCAACCCGGCCTGGCGCATACGATTTCTCGCGCGGCTCAAGAGCGGGCCGATGCTGTTTTCCGACATACCTACGGCAACACTGATTTCAAAATAGCTCTTTCCCTCGATGTGGTACATGCGAACCACCTGCGCTTCCGTGCCCGGCAAAATGCCCAAGAGACGTTCGACTTCCTCCTGGTTCTCGATTCGCTCTTCCAAACCGCCACGTGTAGTTTCGACTGCGGAACCGAGTGTGGCATCGCCCAAATTAGATGATGTCTTCCGCTGCAAGATCTGCTTAACCACGACTCGCCTGGCAATTACGGTAAGATAAGTAGCCAGGGAGCTTTGACCGCGAAAACGCCGCAAAACGCCAAAATCCTCGCGGATAATACTCAAAAAGACCTCCGCGCAAAGATCGTCGCGGTCTTCGGGCGTAAGACGTACGCTACGTGCACGGGCAGTATGATCGACGACATGAACTATCAAGCCCATGAAACGATCGACAAAATCTTCCCAAGCTCGAGGCTTATTATGCAAGCAACGCTTTAGCAGATTGCGATCAATTTCAGAGAGTGCCACACCGAATATCCTCAAATTGTTGGCCGTGCAAATTGGGGCCGACCAACCCCCGCCTACCCCATAAATTGTAAGTAAGATTGCTGGGTGAAGCAAGCCTGTCATGTATCCCCTTAGTTCTTAAGGGGTGCTTGCTAAAACTGGAAAACGTCGCAAAATTGCCAGATTATCGATAAAACGGTCGTATTTTATCCAGCACGAATTTGCTCGACATTTTCGTGATGCGGATTAAAACCGTCATCCGCATCGTCGCTGAAAAGAGATCGGGCTGTTTTAATGCCGCCTATTTCACTTAACCCGTTAAGCCAAACGCCCCAACTTTCGTACTTGGGATTATTCAATTTCAGCGACAACAACGGGCTCCGTCGTGGCCGAAACGGTTTGCGGATCAGACGCATGTGAGCCTCGCGGGGTGTGCGGCCACCCTTGCGAACATTGCACTTCAAGCAAGCGCAAACGATGTTTTCCCATGTATCCATACCACCACGGCTGCGGGGGATAACGTGGTCCAGGCTCAGTTTACTTGCCGGCAGCCGTTTTCCGCAGTACTGACAGCGGTGTCCGTCGCGAGCAAGAACGCCGTGACGATTGAGTCGAACGCCATGGCGGGGCATACGGTCGTAGTAAAAAAGCCTTATTACCCGCGGAACCTGGACCTCGAAGTTGACAGCCCGAATCCAGTCGTCGTGTGGGCATTTGTTATCTGCTCGCAATTCACTGATTTCCCGCCAGGAATCGAAGCTGTAATTGGCATAAATACCCTCTTCCAGGTGGATTACCTCGGCGTGTTGACAGGCTAGAAGTCCGAAGGCCCGGCGTGCGCCCACTATATGGACGGCCATATAGAGCCGGTTCAAGACCAGCACGCTGGCTTGCAATGCTTCGGATCTCGCCACCTTTGCCATGGAACAGTCTCCCGTTAGCCGTGCGAGTGCTAGCTCCCCATTAAAAAGAGTGTTGTAGCTGTATTGTGGCTCGGCCATCCTAGCCTTGTAAAATTCCCTTCACGGGCAGGATCCCAGGGCCACAAAATAGGTTAACAGCTATTTTTCAAGGGGACAATATTACTTATTCTACCGAAAGTGTATTTCCACTACTAGTATTTCCACCGACGGGAGATCGAGAAAACCATTTTCTTGGCAAAACAGAGGAAATTACCGGCCGAAAAAGCACATTTTCCCCGCGAAAAAGTGGGAAAGATGCAATTTTTCGGATTTCACCACTAACAAAATGCTAAAAATCCCAAGGACGTCTTGCAACGTTCCAGACAAAAGCATTAGGATGGAGTTTGTTCTGAGCGTCTATTCAACTTTTCGTTCTTCGCGTTCGCTACCTTCGCATGGAGGAGTGGGTTAATGCTTCGATACCGTTGTGATTTATGCCATCGTGACCTCGACCCGGAGGAAGATCTCCGATACGTCGTCAAGATGGAAGTCTATGCCGCCTTCGATCCCATGGCCAATGACGAGGAAAGTGACGACCGCAATCACTTGCAGGAAATCCAAGATATCCTCGAACAACTCGACGACGACGATAGCGACCAGATCGGCGCCGACGTCTACCGTCAATTGCGATACGATCTTTGCCCCGAGTGCCACAAAAAGTTCGTCAAAAATCCTCTCGGCCGCGAGGCCGCAAAGCTCTTCAATTTCAGCCAGAACTGAGCTTGATTTGCGGTGCACCGATGGCTTGTGGTGCGCCCATCCCGGGTGCATTGCATAAAATAGGTCGAGTCGTGTAAGGCAAGACAAATCGACATGAATGTCACGCGCCGCAACAAATATGCCCGACGCCAAGGCATCCGTTGGCAACAAGGCCTTGTCCTTCTCATTATTCTAGTCGTTATTGTCTCTAGCGGAATCTGGCGTGGAAACGATCAATCCCACGCGCCCGAGGACTTGTCCGAGGGCACATATCAAGTGCGTCGTGTCATAGACGGCGACACCCTCCTGCTCGAAAACGGTGCTCGAGTCCGATTGATCTGTGCCAACACGCCCGAGACGGTCAAGCCCGACCATCCAGTCGAACCCTTCGGTCCCGAAGCGACACGGTTCACAAAAGATTTTCTTGCCGGCGGCAATGCGTATCTGACGTTCGATCGAGAAAAAGTTGATCGCTACGACAGATTTCTTGCCTATGTCTGGCAGGACGAACGCATGGAACTGATGCTTAACGAGGAGTTGATCCGCGAGGGACTGGCCCAAGCCAAAACCGGATACCGTTTTTCCGCACAGATGAAAAAACGCTTCAGTCGGGCAGAAGACGAGGCAAAGGCGGAAAAACGGGGTATATGGTCCGGCGGAAATCCTTAAATCGGTGGCGTTCAAGATCCTAAAGCAACCGAAGTGCCGTTTTTCAGAAAGTACAGATCACGTGCTACACCATCGGGAACATCAATCCCGAAAACGTCAGCAGCAGTCCCAGCACCAGCATCACGAACAGCAGCCACCAGGTTACCACACTGGAATACCAATTCTCGCCCAGTCCGTCGAAGATGTTCAGCTTTGACCAGTTTACGGTAACGTCGTCGGTGACGTGCTCGGCGCTGGGTCGGGGCGTCATCAGGCTCACCGTGGTACAGGTTACCACGCAGAACGCCCAATTCATGAAGGCCTGGTTCGAATAGGGATCGAGCCAGGCCGGGTGCCACGCGGAGGTGTCCGGGACCAGGGTCACGTATACCTTCATGCCGATGCCGGCCATGAATCCAAGAACCACGGTCGTCAGGGCGCCGGCGCCGTTGATTCTTTTCCAAAGGATCCCCAAGAGAAATACGGCGGCAAAAGGCGGGGCGAAGAACGCGTAGAGCGATTGTATATAGACGAACAGGCTGCCCTCGAAAAAGCTGATAAAGCGGCCAAAAACGATGGCGACTGCCAATACGACCACCGAGAAGAAAACGCCCACCCATACTAGATGCCGGTCACTTGCGCCGGGCTTGAAGTTACGCTTGTAGATATCCAGTGTGAGCACCGTGGCCGTCGAGTTCAACACCGAGTTGACGGTCGATTGGATGGCCCCGAACAACGCGGCCAGGAACAAGCCTCGCAGCCCGATGGGTACCAGCGTCTGCAACATGTTCACGTAGCCGCTGTCGGCCGCCTTGCGAACGCCCTCCCACGGTTGCAATAAAGTCTCGGGGTGCATGGCGAAAAGGATCATGCCCGGCAATACCACGATGAACGGCAAAAAAACCTTCAAGAAACCGGCAAACACGATGCCCATGCGGGCATGGTAAGCGTTTTTGGCTCCCAAAACCCGCTGGATCATGAATTGGTTGAGCACGTTGTACCAGATGCTTACCGAAAACAGGCCCATAATCAGGCCCAGCCAGGGCGTGGTGGGGTGGCTCAGCGGTTGGAATACCGACAGCCGGTTGTAGCTGTCCTTCTTGGTGAGATGTTCAAGATTCGCGCTGACGGCCTCTTTCCATTCTCCACTGGCGGCCTGATTGAGTTCTATGACATTGTTGAAACCGTCGACAATTGATCCGTCGTTACCGGCCATGGCCTGCAAGCCCAACACGGTCACTGTGGTTCCGCCCAGCACCATTACCACGACCGTGAACAGATCGGTCCAGGCAACCGACGACAACCCGCCGTAAATGGCCCACATTCCGGCAACAACCCCCAAGACCACGATAGCAACCGTCAGGTTCCAGCCGAATAAATCATGTAGTGCCAGCGATCCGCCGTAAAGAACGGCCGCCAGGAAGGCCACCACGTTGCTGATCACGGTCACGATGGCAAAAATTTGACGCATGGCCGGGTTGAATCGCCGTTCCAGAAACTCGGGCGTGGTGAACACCTGCGAGGCCAACAGGAAGGGTATGAAGAACCAGATCAGCAGCGAGAAACTGGCCACGTTCATCCATTCGGCCGTGGCCACGCACACGCCGTAGATACAGGCCGCGCCGATCATGCCGATGAAGTGTTCGGAACTGATATTCGAAGCGATAAACGAGCCGCCCACCACATACCAGGGCAGCTTCTTTCCAGCCAGGAAATAGTCGGTCGCCCCGCCGCGTTCCTTCCGGCCGGCTAGAAATCCGATAACCGAAAGCGTCACAAAAAACAGCACGAAGGCCAGGTAATCCCAAAAACTAAGTGGAAATCCCTCAATGCTGCTCATATTCTTTTGCCTATTCTGATAATCCGGCAGATGTGTCTGCTGGAAAAGAGTCTATTTCTCACAGTTATTCGTCTCGATAGCGATCGAAACGCACTTGGGCAGTGATTCCATGGGCCAGCATGTTTTCGAGTTTACATTGGCGTTCAGTGACGGGCGCGATGCTTCGGCTGGCCTGTGGTGTCATGCGTTGATAGGTACAAGTTTTAAGAAACTTGCCCACCCATACGCCACCCGTATATCGAGCAGCGCGGCTGGTCGGTAGTATGTGGTTGGTGCCGATCGACTTGTCACCGTAGGCCACGGTTGTTTCTTCACCGATGAACAGCGAGCCGTAGTTGGTGAGATTCTCGGTGAAGAAGAATGCATCAGCAGTATGAATTTCGAGATGCTCGGGCGCATAATCGTCGCTAAGCTTAACTGCTTCTTCCTGGCTTTCGGCAACCATCACGATACCATTATCGCGCCAGGATATACTTGCCACATCGCGAGTTGGCAATACTTCCAACTGCTTTTCCACCTCGGTAACAGTAGCCAAGGCGAATTCTTCGCTTAAACAGATCAGGCAGATACCGCTGTTGGGATCATGTTCAGCCTGGCCCAGCAGGTCGCAAGCCACCAGAGCGGGATCGGCCTGATCGTCAGCAATGATCAGAATTTCGGTGGGCCCGGCCAGCAAATCTATCCCGCAGCGCCCGAATAGTTGCCTTTTGGCTTCGGCCACATACTTGTTCCCCGCGCCGCATAGCACGTCGACGGCCGGAACATCGCCAAGCCCGAAGGCCATCATGGCCATGGCTTGTACGCCCCCGAGAACGAAGACACGGTCGGCGCCGGCTTTAGTCATGGCATTGATAGTTGCGGGATAGTAGCCTTGGCCCTTGACCGGTGGTGTACATGCCAGAACCGTTTCCACGCCCGCCACCTTGGCAGGAATAATATTCATCTGCGCCGAGCCGAACATGGGATATCGGCCGCCGGGAATATAACTACCGACCGAACCGACGGGAATATGTTTGTGACCCAGAGTCATGCCCGGACGAATTTCCACCTCCAACGGCAACATCGTCTCATACTGGGCCTGGGCGAATCTTCGTACGTTCTCCTGGCAATAATCAGTATCCTCGATGGCCTGTGCGGACAACTCGGCAATAGTCGCCTCGATCTGTTGTGGTAAGAGTTCGAACGACGGTGGGTTCCAATCGTCGAATTCACGGCTGTACTTGCGGACCGCATCCATGCCGTTATGTTCCAAATCGATTAGCAACTCGGAAACCACCCGAGCAGTCTCCCGGTCTTGCTCGAATAACCTATGTCCACCGGTTTTGATCGTTTTCATTAGCCCGTCTTCCGAGTAAATTGTTACCGGTCTTTTGTATACGAATCACAATTAGAACAGCGGCAAGCTGGCAATATATGCTATTCGTTAGAATATACATATCTGGCAAATCGCTGTCAACTGACCGTTAGACGTCAAGATGGCTGCGCGAGCGGCACGTTCAGGACTCACTGCACCCCGCGTTCCAGAGCCACCTGAACTACACGTTCGATCGCGTTTTCATAAGCCGCCTGTCGCAAGGATGTCTTTTCGGCTTTGGCTCGCTCGGCAATCTGGCGGTATGCGCTCACCAATCGGTCGGTCATCCGCCAGGCATGACTCATCCAGGCCATCTCCTGCAGGCCCGTGTTGACATCGGGGGCCGGAATGTCTGTCTCTTCACCGATGTCGTTGGCCAGCACCATGGCGAACTTCTTCGTCAGCCGTTCTTTTTCCGGCATCGACAATTTCTTGTAGTCCACGCAGATGCCGCCCCTTGCCGCCGCCGAATGGAATATTCACCACGGCCGTCTTCAAATACATCCAAAAAGCCAGGGCCTTGACCTCGTCCAAGGTTACCTGCGGATGAAAACGCAATCCGCCTTTGTACGGCCCCAGGTCGTCATTGAACTGCACGCGATAGGCCGGAAAAACCTCAACCGTACCGTCATCCTTCTGCAGCGTGAGTCGAACGCTAATCGATTTGTCGGGCGTGGTAAGCCGTTCGATCAAGGCCATGCCCGGATACCTTTTCTCCAAGTCCAGTCAGAACTTATCCGGCAGGTTCCCTTCGATGTCAAATGGTAATTCTCGCAAACCTCCGACCACTTCGAGATCGTCGCATCCGTCGATCTCCGACAAATATGCCTCGGAACATTGCAACTCCACCAGACGTTTGGTGTCTTCGATCCATAGCAGTTTTGCTTGCGACGGATCGAGCGGTGCCAGCGACTCGAATGTCGCCCGCAAGACTTCGCGGTCGGTTTCCATATGCGGCGGCTGTTCGGCGGCCGAATCGTGTCCCGCGGTGGCGGCGTTTATGCGCGTGATTTTGAAATCGGTTTTACGGATCACGCGACTGCGGCAAAACTCGGATATGCCGATCCCCACGGCGTTGCCGTGGGTGGCTTCGCTCAAATCGCGAATGGCGATTCGCCGTATTCGTGGCAATTCGCCGTCGACTGCCTTGTGATCGTTGAACTTGCGACCGATCACGTTTGTGTCCATGCCTGTTCCGCTGATCTCCTTGCCGATGCGGTCGACCAGTAATACATCGACTTCGTCGAACGGCAGTCGCGGCATCAGTCGCGTGGCAGTTTCCAACAATTCGCGTTCTCGCCGCTCGAATTCGTCCGGCAATACGGCTTCGACCAGGGCCGTCTGATCCAGCGAGTTTTCGACCACGGCCAGTCCGGCCAGGATATTGCACTTCGCAAAAACCTCGCCGGCCACGCTACGAACGATTTCGGCAAAACCGTGCTCGCGGATGGCCTTATGATAAACTGTGGCGCCCTCGTGCTTACCCAATCCGATAAGCATCATTTTCATCAGCCCGCTTTGAATGTCGCCCGCAAACATCGTATGCGGCTTGACCCGGTTGAAGACCAGCACGTGATCGGCCTCGTAGGCTGCCCGATCGAAGTGTACGGGTATATCCTGGACCGTGCGGCAAACCACGACCGTTTCCATACTCGCGCGGATAGGGCAACCCACCGAGTGTTCCGTAATTCCGAACGACTCGATCAAGCGGCGTTGCCCCTGGGCCGTACCTCCCCCGTGACTGCCCATGGCCGGAACTATAAACGGCGCGGCACCAATCTCTTTTATGAAAGCCACGATCGCGGCGATAATCTCGCGATTATTGCTCAGACCTCGACTGCCGGCGGTGATAGCCACGCTCTGCCCGGCCTCGACACGCTCACCCAATCGCAGTCTTCCCAACTCCTCACGCACCGTTGCCGCCACGTCCGGTACGTGAGAAGTATCGAATTTCTGGCGGAGTGTGAAGATTTTGGGGAAGGATGGCATGGGCAGTGGGCTTCTTAAGCAAAGGGATAAGAACAAGATTAAGCTGATTCGTGAATACTAACCCGAAGCGCAAGCGAAGTACAACGCAAATTATGCCTTCACTCGCGTTTCGCGCTAAATATCATAACCATTTTTCGTTCAGCCCCGGATAAATAAAACGCGATTCTACCACGAAAGCCTGAGATGGAGAAAGCGAGAGGAATTGTCTAGAAGTAGCGAATTAAATCCTCCTATTCCCCCTATATTGCCCGATATTCGCTATTAGATCATCGAATCGACCTGTTTTCACAAAGGATTACTCAGTACAATCCCGAGCCACAAAAGAGGAGCTAAATGAAGGAATTCAACACGGAGCACGGAACCAAGAATTCACCACGGAGACATGGAGAAGGTGATTCTATAGGGCTTTTGATTTGTGAAGCTTGAGAAGATGAGTACCCTTATGGTTGGTGCTATTTACTTACACCGGGTCTATTTGTGGTTCCATGTTCGTTTCATTTATTTCCAAAAAATCTATCACTAGAAGAGTCTGCTAAATTATTCAATCTTAAATCATTAATCCCTAATCCTTTCTCCGTGCCTCCGTTTCTCCGTGTTACAATCTTCCCTTTATTCTTTTCTTAAATGATTTCACTTTCCATACCATCCATACCCCAGTTCCACGACCGCACGCGTCGCAAGATCTGCATAGCGGCTTTTTTCGCCGTTTGCATCGTGCCTACGTGCTGTTTGTTGGCGTGGGGGATATCACGAAATGTGCCTGGGCATGTTTTGGGGTATGTAGAGCGGTTGGAGAGCAGTTTGGGGCTGGCGGTTTCGATCGACGACATCGAACATCCTCGGCCCGGCGTGGTCCGCTACCACGGCGTTCGACTGCGCGATCCGGAGACGGGCGAGGTCGTCACCATGATTCATCGCATCGATGCCTGCTGCCAGGAGGTAAAGGAAAGTTCGCGGCCGGCCCTTGTTCTGATCGCAGACTCGGCCCACATCAGTCCCGAGCGATTCGACAGCTTACCGCGACTCCTGCATCGAGTAATGTCCCGCCGCATGACCCGCGACAATATCGATTTGCGATTGATTGTCGGTAAAATTAAACTGCAAGAAGGCGAAGATTCGGCCGGCGAACATATTACAACTCTTTCCGCCGTGCAAGGCAGTCTGCAAACCGTCCGCGACGGTGCTCAGGCGGAGTTTCAATTCCGCCTCGACTCGTCTAAAAATTCGGCCGATCCTACCAATGCGGTACGTGTACGAGTCCGCCGCGATCGTCGCACCACGCCGCCGAGTCTCTGCTTCGAAATCGATTCCCGTGCCGCCTCGATGCCCTCCGGTATGCTGTCGCTACTTATGCCCGAGTGTGAATCACTTGGCCCCCAAAGCCGTTTTCGCGGATACCTTTTTGCCGAACAAACATCCGAGGGTTGGAAGGGTTGTGTCAAAGACTCTTGTCTGGATGATATTGATCTAGCCCGTTTGCTCAAGCAACGTTTCCCCAAAACAATAACCGGTCGGGCAAGCGTAATAATCCAACATGCATCATTTGCTGATGGTAGACTCATTGAAGTCGTCGGCTCGGTAGCTGCCTGGCAAGGCACTGTCAATCGCGAGTTCTTCGATACAGCCTCGATGCAATTCTGCATTTCTCCCCGAGATCTTAAACTCGACACCAGACAAGAATTACCCTATTTCAAGCTGGCCTTCGATTTCAGTCTCAACCACCACGGTCTCACAATTCACGGGACCATCCCCAATGATATTCGACCCGTTACTCCGATCACCATGATCGATGCCGAAGGACCGCTGCTTGGCGAACCGAAAGTCCAACCTCAACCGATACCCGCATGGCTCGGAGTACTAGTAGCCCCAACTAGTCCCCATATACCTGTTACCGAGCAGACCCAATGGCTGGCGAGCTTGCTTCCGCTACCTGAAGAATCTAAATCCCCAAAAAGGTAATCTAAAGCCTCTAGGGGAATGGCTGCTCCCGTCTCAATCGCCCATCGCGCACGGGCAGCCGCCGCAATCCGAAGAGCTGCAGTTGCCTGATTCACGCGCCCCACACCCCGAAGCGGAAGAGACCTGCGGCGCGGAAGGCACGCTGATGATCTTATCGAGCTTGCCGCTCTGACAAGACGGGCAAATCGGCTTCTGGCTACCGCGGATGAGGATTTCGCATTGCTTGCCGCAGTCGCGGCATATGTATTCATAAAGTGGCATGGTGAAAAAAACTCGACGTAATACTCGTGAAGGCAATCAGGTATGATTTGGAGGTTCAATAGACTACATATTACATTATAACGTGCCCGCCAATATAATGTAGGCCATGTCACGACCCGGCAATTCGTTTGCAGTTCCGCCTTCAGGCGGCAAAAATCTGTACCAAAACGATCCGAAACACGTCATTTTCCGCCTGAAGGCGGTACTACAAACGCCGGATCACAATCCGGCCTAAGAATCTGAAGTCTTTAGTCTGAAGTCCGCAGTCCCACTCAAAAATCCCTCCATCGCCGCCGCCACTTCTTCCGGAGAGTCCTGTACCACATAATGGCCTGCCTCCTCGAGCCGATGTGACTGGGCAGAGGGAAAAAATTCTTCGAAACGTTCCAGGAAATGTGGTGTAAAACACCAGTCCTTCATGCCCCAGATAAGACACACCGGCCGGTCGGCCAAACGAGGCAATACCGCTTCGATCTCTTCCAGCTTTGCATAACTGGGGTGCTTCGGCCGTAGCGGAATATCGAGCACGAACTGCTGCACGGCCGTGCGATGGGGCCAACTGTCGTACGGTGCCAGAAAGCCGCTCTTCACGGCCGCCGTCATTCGCTCTGGACGCCGCACGGCCATACGGATAGCCGCTCTAGCAAACAGATTAAAGCCCTGCACACCCAACCGACCTAAAAGCGGCAAACGGCACACGTTGATCCTCAGCGGAATTCGCCGCGAACGGAAAGCGGCCGTGTTCAGCAGCACGAAACGCTCGAACCGTTCGGACATTGCCGCGGCAGCACCCATGCCGATGGCACCGCCCCAGTCGTGCGCCACCAATGTAACATTTCGTAGCTCCAGCGCCTCTACCAGACGGCAGAGATCTTCCACGCGACGCGCAAGCGTGAACGGATAAGCGTCACGGCCCGGCTTATCCGACAGCCCGCAACCAATATGGTCGGGCACCACCACGCGATAGCGGTCACGAAACTTCGGGATCAACTCGCGCCAATAGAACGACCAGGTGGGGTTGCCGTGAACCATCAGCAGCACGGGCAAGTCGTCTCCGGCTTTGTTTTCGCACTCATCCAGGTAGTGGTATGCCAGCCCATCGATATCCAGATAGTGTGATCCGAACGGATACAGTGCTCGCCAGTCGGACGTGGCGTGGATGTCGTGGTTTTGCGATGCCATGAGTTTCGCCATCAACTTCCGGCCATCAACTTTTCGGCCAAAACCCGATTGGGAACGTTAGGCGGCAAAATCCGCAATACGTATCCGGCCACGGCGTTGTTGTAAGCCGTCGCCAATGCCAGAAACTCCATAGTTTCTTCGGTTTTCTTAAACGTACAAGCCAGGGCTTCGTCGAGTGGTCCGCTTAACGCTTCAGCACGTGAGGCGTCCGCTTCGATAACAGCATTGGCTCGGAGGCAAAGCGTCCGATACATGGCGGGAATCATGGCACGGCGACTGCGGAACTCCCAAGTATCAGAGGCGGTTGCAATCGTGGAAACCTTATAAGCCGTCGACCGCGGCGCACCGGACGCCGTCAACCAGAGTGGTTCGACGGTCTTGCCCACCAGATTCGTAAGATCGAATTGCGATTCCAAAAACCGAATTTGGGCGTCGATCATGTCGGCTTTTGTAGCCAGCCGGGCCGCTTCCAGAAGCACGCTACCGGGCACCCGAATTTCGTCCAGCAGTTCATTCTGTTGCATAACGACCTGCAATTCCGCAGCCCGTTGCCGGTTAAGCCAAAAGGCCTCGACCAGCGCACGGCGGTTCATTCCCTGCCCGAGCGCCAGATAGTCGGCCAATCCGATGGTGCCCGCGACATCGGCCGGCAGATTACTATCCGCATACAGAGTTTTCATTAGGTGCCCGACTTGATCCACGGCCGGTTTGTGACTGCTATGCATGGTCACTGGTGTCCATTTTCCGTTCGAAGAAGGTACTTGCGACGACTGGTCCGACTTCCGTACCGGTACGACGGGCCGCGGTGTTTCGGTGTTTTCGCTTCCTTCGACCGGCGTGACGGGTGGATTCAACCGCGATGGAGCTTTAGTCGGACCTTTGGGAGTCTCGAGCAGCAGACCATTGTGTACTCCGGATTTGTGTTGTGGATTTAGTGGATTCAACTGCGTTGGAGCTTTGTCGGCAGGTTCGAGTTGCTGTTTTGGTCGAATGGGATTAACCCGCATGTCGGGCGGTGTGATCCGTGGTTCGACACTCTTGCGATCGGCCAATCGCGGCGGGGCCAATGTTGGTCGCTGCCCCGGCTGACTGATGGCCGAAGCAGGCTGTGTACGCGGATCGAAGTGGGTAGCGCCGCCGTGCTTGGTTGTAATCAACATTGTGACCAGGGCAGTATTGCTTACCGGTTGCCCCAGTGAGGAAACGGCGTATTCGGCGATCTCGTGATTGTACGTGCAAACAGACTCGACCAGAGCCGCATACTGCCGATTGAATTGGGTAAGCCGTGCAATGATTCCATCGATATTGCCCTGACCGGCGGCATGGTCGGCCATCGCAACTTGAAGCGAGTTATCGGCGGCGGCAATCGCTTGCGCCCGCGCCTCGATCGACTTGAAATGGATGGGCAGCGCCCGGTCGATCAACACCAGACGCGGTGGGGCCGACTTGGCGGCGAAAATCTCGGCGAAACGTGTCCGGTACGCACCCACATGTGGCAAATCGTCCGGCAACGGTAAATTATCGCCCACACCCAACATGGCCGCTTGAGCCAACGCGTGCTGCGCTGCAATCGCTTCGCAACGGGCGTCCTCGCGCGCGGCGGAGGCCGATGCCAAGGCCGTTTGCAGCGAGAAGCCTTTCGTTGCAGAACCGTGAAGATCCTCAAGCCGTCTGATCAAACGGCACTCGAGGTTGTACCTCGCCACACATGAAACCAAATGCCAATAGGCATGAATCACCTCGATTTGACGCTGAGGCGTGTTCGCGAAAGAAAGCATCTGCAGAAGCGGAATACTTTGGCCGTTCAAGCGACTGCCGGCATCATCGTTGTTCATCGCCGCGGCCATCAGTTCCGGCGGAGTGGCCGCCAATGGGACAATACTTTTAGCGGGCTGAATTACTGGTGGTGTCGTGGACGACTTTGTGGGCGAGATCGCTTTGAGGTTATTTGAATCGATTTCTCGTCGGACTGTTCCACGTGGTAATTGTGCCGGAACGTTGCTGCGCAAGCGGTTTATTCGCTTCTCAACTCCTGACGACTGTGGCTTTGGTTCCGACGACTTGGGTTCAAACAACTCGCCAAACGGCTGAGTCCGCACGGGTGACTTGGCCGCTGCCGGCGGCAATTGTTTGGGCAAAGCTTCGGAAGGAGTGCTTTGCGACGGAACCGCTTCCGTTTTCGCCGGTGCCGTTGCAGCATCCGCCGGAACGCTACTCGGGCCGGAAGCCGTTGGCTCCTGAACCAGACCTAGGCTGCTGAGCATCAATAAAACAATAATAGAGAATTTCATGGCTACCCCTCGGGGTATGTTGATTTAATTGTCTGCAACAGCCGATTTAACCGGCCACAATATTTGAACGGATAGCGTGACATTTCCATCGTGATACGTCAATCCTTCCATTGGGATATTGCCTATTTTAACACGCAGTAATTATCTCATTATTATCCCAGCAGAAACATCAACTTTATTTACAAATTGTGTCTTTTCGTCGTGGAAAATGCTACATCCACTTGTCATACTAAATTTCCTCGTCAATCAACAACCTGCCGCACACATCAGCAAAAGGTGTCACAATGCCTGCAAAATCCCATAAACAAACCATCCTCCGAACAATCCTGCTTGGCCTTATCGGTTTGCTCTTGGCCGCTTCGACGCCTAGCCCGGCCGACGACGCGAAAAACTCGACTGCCCTGAAAGAACTCCGCAAGGCTAGAAAAGTTTTAGCAGAAAAGCAACGCCGCATCGTCTTCAACAACGACGGCAACGAACCGGTTTACTATTGCAAGGAGGCAACGGCCGAGGAACTTCTCAAATGCCGCACGACCGGCCTGTTGGGCTCGCAGGTTGATTCGATTTTTTACTGCACCTGGTCGTCAGGTTTCGGGTATTTCACACACGCAACAAAGGTCGGATTCGTTTTCGACACTACCGACGTGGCCGGTGATCCAAAGGGAGTAGGTTTTTCGAACAATAAAACGGCCGAGTTCATCAAACGGGGCACCGATCCGTTGAAAATCATGATCGATTTCTCCAAAAAGAACGACATCGAGGTCTTCTGGTCGTTCCGCATGAATGACACCCACGACTCGTGGAACGGCTGGTATTCCGATACGCTCTTTCCACCGATCAAACGTGAACACCCCGAATGGTTGGTATCGAGCAAGAAGAAGCGTTCCAAGCATGGCGGCTGGTCGGCCATGGATTTCGCCCACCCCGAAGTTCGCGATCTGGCCGTTAGTTTCATTAAAGAGGTCTGCGAAAACTACGACGTCGACGGTATCGAGATGGACTTCTTCCGCCACCTGGTCTATTTCAAGGCCATCGCCCAAGACAAAGATACGGGACAAGCCGATCGCGACATGATGACCAATATGGTCCGCCGTGTTCGCGAGGTGACCGAAAAGATCGGCTTGAAACGCGGACGACCCATTCTTGTATCCGTGCGCGTGCCCGACTCGGTCGAAGCCGCCGCTGTGATGGGCTTGGACATCGAACGCTGGATGCAAGAAGGGCTTATCGATATCCTTGCTGTATGCGGTTATTTCCGACTCAACGATTGGGAAACGACCGTGGAGTTGGGCAAGAAATTTGACATGCCCATCTTCGCCGGACTGAGCGAGTCGCGCTTGCTCGACGATCCCGGCGGCGTACGCAATTCCATCGAGGCCTATCGTGGTCGGGCTATTAACGCCTGGGACGCCGGCGTCGATTCGGTTTATCTATTCAACCTCTTCAACCCCAAGGCGCCCCAGTGGCGGGAATTGGGTGAGCCGAAGAAACTGGCATTGCTCGATAAGGTTTATGTGGCCAACTCCCGCGGTACGACCGCCGCGCGGCGTTGGATTCCCCGCGCCAACCGCTTCATCAAACGCAAAACGACAATCTGCCCTGAAAATCCCCTGAATTTGATACCGGGCAAGCCGGCCATTGGCTGGATCCGCGTTGGCGAAGACATCGCCAAGAACCAAGCCCGTGGGCGAAAGGCACGGGTCACGTTGCGGTTGCGGCTGCTCGGAACCACAGAACCTGCAGACTATGTTGTCAAGCTCGGCGACAAGGTACTCACAGGTGGGCAGAAAACCGGTCCAAAAACGGCCGCCGGCAAAGATCTCAAAGCCGACAAAAAATGGTTGGAATTTCAAGTCGATCCGAAAAACGTATGCCGCGGATTCAATCGCGTAGAAATCACACTCGACAAAAAAGTCAAAGACAAGCCCCAGGTCTGGAAAGATATCCAACTTGCGGTTCGCTATAAGTAACCGGAAGACCGGGGATGGAGTCGACAATTATCTCAAGGTGCTATAGTCACCCCCCGCATATCTATCCCCCGCCGACTGCTGATTACCAAACATGTCTTATGCGCGTTAACGTTTGGAACCACCTTCAAGAAAAAAGTACAGTCCGGGCAGCCGTCTTTCGATGGCCGTCACCGGACTGTTCCCCCCCTGGGAATATGCTTATTGGTTTATCGTAACCAATAGATTCTTCAGATTTCCCTCATATTTCACGGCGTTTTTGTCTGCCGTGGAGGCATACGCTGTTTAATCGGCCAATGAAGCCGAACACTTTGGCAATCTTTTCCGGTTATCTAAATTCTTCCGGCAAATCCGGTGTTTCTCCTCAAAAGCTGTAACGATTAGGCCGATTTTAACATTGGCCGACCGTGTGCGGCTGCGTTCATTCCCCAATTACATACCAATCTTCCTCAATTAAGTCGAGAATTTGATCCGTGGCTGACTCTCCTTTTCGAACCACATCGTCAATCGGTAAGCATTCCTCGGCGGGCGGTAGCCCGACAAAGGGCTCGGGAACCACACGTCAT
>JAFGTN010000003.1 GCA_016934075.1 Pirellulales bacterium | reverse complement strand
TGGTCGATCGGCTCGGTTTGATCACACGAAACAAGCCCCACAACCGCGCACAACAAGCAGCCCAGGATAACATTACATATCGTACAAGGCCATCGTAACGGATTCATGGTTCTATCCTCCCCATCTCCCGGGGCGTTTGATATCGGCATCTCTCAGCCGCTTCAAGGGACCGGGATAAAGCCGGCTGCGTACCGCCTCAACGCACCGAGTTGGGGCGATCTGTGCGGCCAGCCACCCAACCGGGACAGCCAGGCCCACCGCGGCACAACCGGTGAATTTCATAAACCGCCGGCGTGTTCGTACACCGGCTTGAGTTATATTCATGGTGCCACCTTCATGCATTTTTCGACAGGTGAATTGCCCGGAAAACCGTGCAAGGGTGGCGCTATAAGCGGACTTTACAACCACATTGGATCTTCGCACTAATTCCATATTCCATATATCTCCGTCTTGCAGTCCGGACAGCAACCCGATTCGATCAGGTTCTCCGAGACAAGATACCCGTAGCGTTGCACAAGTCGCTTGTGGCAGTTCGGGCAGAATGTATCCTCCGCGCCCGGTCGAGTGAGATTGCCGATGTAGACGTAATGCAGCCCTTCGCTTTTGGCGATCTGCTTTGCCCGATCCAGCGTCTGGGCCGGCGTCGGCGGCAGGTTCTTCATTTGAAATTGCGGAAAGAATCGCGAAAAGTGCAACGGCGTCTCGCTACCCAGATTCTGCACGATCCAGCGGGTCAAATTCCGCAACATTTTGTCGCTGTCGTTAAGCGTGGGTATCACCAGGTTCGTTACCTCGACCTCCACGCCCAGCGATTTGGAAACGACCAGTGTGTTTAACACCGGCTTCAATGTCGCGGAGCAAATATCGCGGTAGAAGGAATCCGACAGGGCCTTGAGGTCGATGTTGGCCGCATCGACGTACTTGCAGAGTTGCCGCCAGGGTTTTTCGTTGATGTATCCCGCGGTCACCAGCACGTTGCGCAGCCCTGCTTCCTTGACGCGCCGGCAACTGTCCAGTGTGTATTCGTAGTAGGCCACCGGTTCGCTGTATGTGTACGCGACGGACCGGCAGTCGAATCGCTTTGCCAGGCGTGCGAGTTGCTCGGGGGCCAATTCGACCGCGGGCGTGTCTTCCGGGTTGGTTTGGGAGATTTCCCAGTTCTGGCAATTTTTGCAATGGAGATTACAGCCGACCGTGGCGATCGACAGGATGTCGGTACCGGGCAGGAAGTGAAACAGCGGCTTTTTTTCCACAGGATCCACGTGAACGCTACAGGGATGACCATAGGTGACTGCCAGTAGCTTGCCGTCGACGTTCACGCGGATACGGCATTCACCGCTTTGGCCAGGCTCAATGATGCAGCCTTTCGGGCACAGATCGCATTGCAGCCTCATTGCTTTCGCCTCCTGGCACGCGGCAAACGATTGCAAGTACACGGGATGCTGGTAGCAATAATGCTGATGGTTGCAAACACGCAACCTCTGACGGCCAGACGAAACTCACAACACGCACACGTGACACTGCCTAACTTTAATTATACTATATGTTACCCTAGAAAGGAATAGGCGCATACCATCCACCTCAACGGAGGGCGCAGTCGCCAAGCAGAACGTTACGGGATGGATTGAATTTATATCTTTTTGGGAGGTCATTCTCTCTCGACTCGACTGTACCGTTAGTGTGATCTGCCACTGGGGGTGTCAGTGTGCATATTCACATAAACTGTAAGGCCGTGGCGGTATGTCGCGGGAGTTAACATCGTGACTCGGTGTTAAGGTCTGGGAGTTATAAGACTCTTGGTTATATTGTACAGCAAGTCGTTTTGACATACCAAAAAATGGTAATCAATAATGATTTCTGATTCGTGAACATTTGGGGCCAGGCAATCTATCCTCTCCACATAAAGTTCAACTGATGTCCAATCGTCCCGACTCATAAGGCCCTTCATAACAGCGCTGCGAGAGCATTGTAAACCGTAGTCGTGGTTCTTATCAAGCTGACGAAGACAATCGGGTTGTCGTTACTGCACCTCGATTTCGTAAAGCATCCGCGCTTTGCCGTCGGCGGAGACCGACAGCGGAACGTACAATGCACTGTCGACGGTGCTCGCCCAAACTTCGCTGGTCCGTTTGCCATTTACGGCCAACGAGTAGACCTTCGCCCGCTGGGCCTGTTCGAGACGCAGTGTGACGGTGGCGCGGCCCGCGTGGACCAGGTGTGGCAGTTGCCCCCAGTCGAGCAGCAATTGACGCTTGCGGTCGCCGTAGCTGGTGCCCATGTTCTGCAAATCGGTAAGGTGGCTGATCAAGAGCCGCTTGCTGCGAGTGATCGGTTTGCCATCAAGGCTACTAACCCAGACCGTGGCGTAGGTATCCAGGATGTCGATCGTGGCTGCGCGCGTTTCAATGCATCTTCCCGCGGGGGCGCAACCTCCCGCCGTACGTGCCGTGTCCACAGTTAGAGTGCTTGCGGGAGCGTCTATGGTTACTTCGCCGTTTTCGCTCTGGACGCAGTTCTTCTTCAAGTCAGTGCGGTTGGTCGAGGGTAGCCAGCCCGACCGAGCAAAGGTGTCGAGAATCGTCTTTTCGGTGGCGGCCTCAAGCGGATTGGTTTTGGCGGAAAACACCAGCGACAGATCGTGCCGGGTGGCCCGGGGCGCATCGCTGATGTTCCAGCCAACGCGCGTCAGCCATGCAAGCCGGCTCCATGCCGGCGCGCTGTCGCGCGACACCTCGGATGAGGCGAGCAAGGCTTCTGGCGTGGCGGTGATGGCGATCGAATGCTTCGCCGGATGCAAATCACCGCGCAGGAACAGACAAAGGGCGGCTGCCGCAGATGCGACAGGTAATGCGGATGATCCACATAAAAATGATCGTCCACGTAGTCGAAGCGGCTGCGTACGGCCTGTAACCGCAAGGAATGCTGCCACCCGTTGCAATCGCTGAGCAACGCCCGGCAGTGCATCTCATCACGGAGAAACGTCCGCGTGCAGTCATAGAAGCTGCGCAGCACGTCGGCGACAAAGGCATTAAACGTGACAGCGCCCGGCCCCCGGCCGCGTATATTCTGCAAGGGCACTGTGCCTCGCGCGGGGTCTTGATCGTCAGTGAGGTTTCCCAAAGCGGCAGCCAGGGCCTGGCGTTGCGGATAGCGGGCGGCCAGCCAACGATTCCACGCGCGCTGCCAATCGTCGCGCAATCTGCCCTTGAGTCCACCGATGAAGTTACCGGGACAATCTTCATTCATCAGACTCAGCCAAGCAAGCGCGGGATCGTCGGCATAACGTAATTTAGTATAAGGATTCGTGCGGTCGAGCAACGCGCGGGCAAACGCCTTGAAGTCCTCGTATGCCCGGTCGTTGACGTACACGGCCATCTTATAGTCCTGTACGCCGAAATCGGTCGGGCCGACGTTGTAGTAGTTCTCAAACGTCCAATTGTCCTCATTGTCGGCGGCCTTTGTCCGGCCGGTGCCCGCGTCGCGAGAGGGATCTTCGTAGACGTCGGCGAGGGCGATGAGCCGCGAGACATACAGATCGGTTGTGACGTAGATACCGCGCCGTTTGAGTGCCGCGAAAAGGTAGTCGAATTTGTCCAGTTTGTCGGCCCGAAATCGCATTTTGCTCGATCCGCGTTCCACCAACCACCGTTCGTAGTGATGTATGCGCACCGCGTTGTAGCCCAGTCGCACCAATCGCTCAGCGAGACGGTCGGCCAACTCGTGCGGGAGGTATTGGGCGGTGCAGCATAAGTCGACACCGTAGAACCGCGCCGGCGCGGCACGCTTCTCGAAGGCGAAGTGTCCCGCTTCGGTGGTCACGACACGACCGAACTTGCCGGCGGGCGCATGATGCGGCACCACATTGCTGAAATCGAGCGCCGAGCCGGACTCGATATCAAGGCACACCTCCAGCGGCACCCAATCCGGGCCCTCGCTGATCGTCACGGGGGCGTCCTCCACGCCGGGAGGCTTCCCTTCCGCGGCAACTGCCAAAGCCGCCGTCACGACACACACGGATGCCGCGAATCCGGCGGCCGTCGCTGCCGGCCGCTTTCGACGAGTGAGAGTATTCTTGTCCATTTCGCGACTCCTTGGTCGATCACAGTCTTTATGTACCGTTGTCCGACGGAGGAAAGAACTGAATCGGATACCGGGTAACCCCAGTGTACCAGAATACGTTCCTTTTTCAGTTCGTGCGGACAGATTTCGTGCCCTACGGGGCATACCCACGGCTCTTACGCCTCAGTTGTAATCTCTCGTCAACCCAGTTGCAAGCAAGTCCCAGCGAAGATGTCAAAATACGTTCCATTGGAGTGCTCCCCAAAACCTGCTCCATATGTTATGAGAGTCTTTAGCGCCGGATATGGCAAGGAGACTTTCGATGCAGAAACGA
>JAFGTN010000244.1 GCA_016934075.1 Pirellulales bacterium | reverse complement strand
GTATGCTTTCGGTTTTAACACATCTGCCGGATCAAGGTCACGTAGTTTTTCCGGTTCACAATCGATCTGTTGATCGCTGGCTGCTTCCACCGCCACGATACCGCTTTGTCGCGAGACGTTTCGCATGGCGAGTACGGGAACCGCGATACTTGTTCCGCTTTCGGTTGCGGCAGAGGCCTCAGTCTCCGATTCGGGGGCGCCGTCGCCGCGAGCCTGTGTGGAGAACGTCTGCCCGAAATCCAAGGCAAGCGTCATGTTACCCGTAACGGGCCTGTCCAGCATAATCTGCCACAAGTGCAATTTGGGATCCTTGCCGGATATGTCGGGCAGAGGTGTGTGTCTCTGTTCGATGACTCGTGCGGGCGAATCCAGGGGAGTGATCTGGACTTTATCGCCTACTGCCGCGGGCAGGGTAAACTGCATCTGCCGTATCTTTCCCTGCCGGATGTTCAGGTCGAGTTGGTAGTGCATATCCAGCTTGCCGCGATCCAGTCGCACAAAAGCCAGTGTTTGCGCCGACACTTTGGCCGGCTTCGTTCTGACACGAAGCCGGCCGGTCTTGCGCGCATCATCCTGATAATGGTACTGCAGGGCAGTGCCCGGCGTTTTGTCGGAAACCCCGCGAGAGCCATCGGCAGCTACCGGTTGTAAATCATCTGAGAGATCCGTCACCAGCAATTCGATTTCAACCGGTGCCTGTACGCGCACAGTTCCCTCGACCTCGTCCGCGCCCACCAGGCGCAGATCGGGCAAGGGCAGTTCATGGAATACGTCGTCCTGTTCCAGCCAGGCGACGGGATGCCGTTGGGCTGTGAGCGTAATTTCCAGCAATTCACCAGGGTTCAACGGTTTGGGAAGATCGAATCGAACGGTTTGCAGGGCTGCATCCGCGGGCACGCTGTCGGCTTTCAAGGGAGCCGATTCCCACTCTATGGGTTTGTTGGCGGACAATACGGAAGTGACTTCCCAGTCGCGCGGCAATTGTATTTGAATATCGAAAATTGGTGCGTATCGTGGTTTGACGGTGGCGCTGCTGCGCAACACCAAACCTGCTCGATTGACTTCTATTAGAGTTGCCACCGACGCTTGCACGGTTCGCTTTCGCGGTATCACGCGCAAAGGCAGCTTGAAATTCGCGTCCCAGAAAGCAAACGCGAGCGGTTTTTTGCCATTTGACGATGAATCCTTTGCTGGTGCTTGTGGCAAGCGTTCGGGCCTGATACCGGTTAAAGTTCCCAGATCGACACGCAAAGATGATGTGGGATACAGTGACACCTGTCCGACGTGCGACGCGGCTTCAATTACCTGCGTGGTTGGCACGCACCACTCGTTTGTCAAGGGGAAGGGGGCCAGCCCCAATAAGCGGACAGTACGCCGGTCGAGAAGTGGTTTACGGAAAGTGAGCGTGACCAGCGACGTGCCGTCAGCCTCTTCTTGTATTGTCCACCTGCTCAACTGTGGCGCCTCGACCTCCGCGACATCCACGGAATCGGGCAAGCGAAGTTGAAAACTGTCCGCCGCGCGTGCGTACACATTCAGATCGAGGTTGATTTCCCAACGCAGTCCGGCTGGTTCGATGTGGCCGATGGCTCGACTGTTGACCAGCACCAGCGGTGCCCGGTTCCCGCCCGCGAAACGGTCCGATATCACCAGCGGCAGCAAGCCCGTGCGATCAACGGCAACACGAAACACCTGCCGGGAATTATCGCTACTATCTGATTGCAGTGCCGTCTCGCCGAGTTGCAGTTGCTTGCCCTTATCAAGCCTGATGAGCATCTCCGATGCCGGCACGGGAGGCAGTTTAAGTGTGGTTGCCAGGTCCCCATCCTTGCTGGCCAGGGGAGCCGACATTTTCAGTTCCAGTTCGAAACGGCCTTCTTTCTCCAACGCCAGAAACAGTGTGCCGTCATCCTTGCGGCCGAAGCGAGCTGGTTTACCTTCCAGTTGCGCCGACTCGATCGCCAGCCCGCCGAAAGGCAGGTCGACCGACTGCCAGCCTGCTCTTAATTTCGCAATCTGGATACGGCCGGTGACGCGCAGTTCATGATTGGCAAGCTGCGATTCATATACCGCCTGCGTGAGGACCGCGTCGGCCGGAGGTGCATTTATGGAGCGGACGCGATTGCCGGCTGCTTTCCACAAAGCCAAGACCTTTTCCCGCGGCATCAGCACGCCTTTGGACGAATTCTTGAACAACAGTTTCAGTTGATCCGCCGGGATGTAGACATTGCGAATACGCCGTGGTCCGCCAGTGACTTGAGCGGAGACTGGGCGTGGCAGTAGGCACAGCAGGACTGCTGCCAGACAAAAACAGACAGGCAAGCGATACCATTCGCTGGGCGCGGTACTGGAACCTTGATTGTCAGTGTTCATCTTGGCCCCTCTCTGGTTTGTCTGTTGCATCCTCGGGCTCGCCGGCGAGAGGAGCATCGTTCGATTTCTCCTCGTTGCCGGAAGAATCCGTTGCTTCAGCTACACTCTCCGCGAGCGGAGTGTCTACCGATTTCTCGGCTTGGGGAGGTGCATTTGAAGTCGCCGGGCTTGTTGATGAGGTGGCATTCTGGCTTCCCAACCATTGTGAGTAGCCACCGTTTCGACGAACATGCAACAACCAGGCGACCAACCAGATCGCAACTACTCCAGCGATTCCCAGGCGCGCCGCCAATAACCAACTATTGATGAACGAAGGTGAAAACAAACCGATAAACAAAATGACGAACACTGCCGTAAGAATAACAAATACTTTGGTTTCGAGAGAAAACCGCAGCAGCACGATGCCAATCGCCAGAACGACCAGACTGGCTATAGTGGTCATGGTGGGAATGTGCCAGTAGGTGGTTTTCAATTCCGTGGGATCGGTCAGACTGCTGAACAAGTAGGTCGTACCGCCGACTTGGAAATCGAATGACAAGGTGTCTTTGGGGAACCAGTTGTCCGGATTGTCGGGAACACTGGTAATCTTGCGCGAATCCCACAGACCGACGCCGATATGACTGGCGAATCCTTCGGGATTGCCTACCAGTCGATAGTCTTTCGGCATCCAGATACGCACGTATACCTTCTGGAATTTGACTCCTTCGTCGAACTTCGGCAACGCCACGCTTATCAGGTCGGTGACTTTGAGTTCCTCTTCCGCTCGCGGTGTCTCGAAGACCATGGCTATTTGGAACGGTTCGTCCGAGTCGGACGTGCGAGCTACGTTGATGAAGTAAGTCTTATCTTCGGGGCTGCCGCTAGTTGCGGCGGGCGCCTTCTCGGGCGCCACGGTCTGCCCTGCTACGGTAATGCCCAGAATGCGCGGATTGCGAAGTGTAACGGCCAGACGCTGCCGCTCGCTGGACTTGAGATCGTAGCGGGCACGCAGTGTCATGGGGCCGTCTTCCGTAATAACGGCCTCGATGTAAGCGCGGCGTACTACGGTTTTGACAACGTCTTGAAGCTCATGTTTAGTAACGCTAAGTGCCAGTTGAACCGGATGTTGATAATACCGATACGTCAGATAGGGCTGTGTATTGCCGAACGGTCGCGACAGCTCACGTGGATCGATCTCCTCCAGACCTGTCGGCGAGGCATCTACGGACAGGGCGCGGGATTTATGGATGGCGATCTCGCCGGTTTCACGGTCCGCATCCAGCACTTTGATCGGTTGCAGTTCAAATTTCATACCCTCCTCGGGAATGGAAATCATCTGATCATAGGTGGCGGTGAATTCAAACGGCCCTAATGTTTCGCTGTGCAATACGATCGTCCACTCGACCGTGCCGTCGTCACTCGCCTTTGCGGCCTTACGTCGCTCCTTGATGCCGTCGCCTTCAACTTGCAGGCGGTCGGACACGGCCGCGGGCACCGCCAGACGGAATGTATTTGTTCCGGCGAATTGAATGTTATAGCGGAATTTTGTGGTGACCTGAACCACGTCTTCTTTGATATTGGCCTCCGTACCAACTGTGACAAAAGTGCGCCGCGGCCGTTCTGTAATAGTCTGCACGATACTGACAGGCCTTGTGACGAACGAAAAAGCCGCGGCCAGCATGGCGCCTCCGGGCGGCTGAGGCTTGAAGCCCTTCGATGCCAGTTCCGCGGGTGTGGCTGCCAGGGCCGCCTTGAGTTTCGTTGAGTCGGTCTTGACCTCCAGCGATTCCGGAGCCATCACGGCCACGAGCCCCTGCTCGCGCGTAACATTCAATGGCTCCAGCAACGGCAGCTCCAACTCGCCGGCAGGCTTGTCGCAAGACTGGCTGGCAGTCACGGCGATCTTCAATTTACCGAGCAGCTTCTTTGTGAAATACACGGTCAGAGTCTGGGCGTCGGAGGCGGGTGTGACCTCAAAATGGTCCATCGATTCCGCGTGAACGTCGTCGACTTGAAAATCGGCCGGCAGACGCAATTCCAATGAAAAAATCCCGGATCGCGAAACCTGATACTCAAATTCTCCCCGTGTGGTCAGCCGCGACTTGCCCAGCAGCACCGAAAGGTGGCTATCGACCACAATCCGTGGTTTGAGCTGCGAGGCCAGTACCGAGAGTTTATGTTCCGGCGTGAAGAATTTATAGAAAGTGCTGCCGGGTTTCCGCAACGTTTCCGGAGCGTCGGCCGCGTCGATGCGGGTGATAGACTCGCGCTCTACATATTCCAGGCCCACATCTTCGGCGCTGCGGACCGCCAGGATTCCGCTCTCGCGTGCCACGCCCACCGCGCGGATTTGCCCCACCTGGAACGTTTTCTCGGAAACAGGCGATTCCGTATGCAACTCCAGGCGAACCTTCTCCGTGGCTGGGGCGTGCAAGCGTACCGTTACTTGCTGGCGGCCGTCTGCCGTCTCGGTCTTCCAGTCGCGCATGCCGGGCATCTGCACATCCAGCAAGCGCTGGTCTTTCGGCACTTCCACGATTAGTTCGCCGATAGATCCGCGTAAAATCTGATAGTCGAAGATGGCGTGCGTGTGGACGACGCCATCTCCCACATCGACGGCAATCGTGTCTGTTACGTTCGCCAAACCGGCTGCCTTATCAGAGCTGCCCGACTTGGGTTGCCAACTGACCGTGAACTGCTTGGTGGAACCCAACACTGCGCGCACGCGAGTTGTATCCCACACGTCGGAGTGCAACTCTGAAGTGCGATGTGGCGTGACGTGAACGGCCAGATCTTTCTCGGGTATTTCCAGTTCCAAGTTGCTGACACCCACGGCCGGGCATTGTATCGTGAAGCTGCGTCCCTCCACGGCTGATCTAACCGCGGTTACCAGGCTCAGCTTAATCTGGTGTTTGCCTTTTCCTCGAATCAGTAATTCGTATCTCCCTTGGCCGACGCCTCGCAGCAACACGGCGCCGTCTTTGGTGCGCGCAGCTCCTATCGCGGCATCACCGAATTCAACCGGCAATTGGGCCCATTCCGCGCTCAGTACCTCGACATCCAATGTTGCTTCCAGGTGTACCTGCTCCCCCTTTACCGAGCCCATATAGTCGGCACGGGTGATCACACCGTTGACCGGTGGTTTGATTGGCTGTTTATCGGGCTGGACCAGCCTATTCCACATCTCCAGAAACTGCGCGTATGGCAGTACGATTGAGGAATCCTCGTGTTCGAATACGTCGCGCAGGTTTTCAAACGGCAGATAAATGATGTGTTCCTGCCGCAAAGGTGGCTTGGCATCGGGTGCTTTTGCTTTTGCGCCCGATTGCTTCTTCTCAGCCGATTGTCTCGCGATGGGCTTTTTAGCAGCAGGCTTTGGAGCTATGGGATTTTTGGTGGCCGGCTTTTTAACCTTCGGTACCACTTTTACCGGAGGAGACGGTTTTGCGGGCGGCGCGTCCTGCCCCCATCCAGAACTACCCAGTGCTAATACAAGAGTCAAAGAAAGAACGTAAACCCGTAACATGATGGTGCCTCCCATCGGTTTCTGCGGGTAAGAGCCTCACTAGTTCAAACTAGAAAATCCGATACTGATGGCTACATAAAAGAAGCAGTCACCTTGCCCCCCCCAATGTAACCACTGAAGACATTCTACTGCGCTACAACCAAAAGTGCAACATTTTTACAGTACTATCTTTTGAGTTCTTCAGGAGCAAGATCTAGCAGCCCGTTTATAAACGCTGATCGGTTGCAAGGCTACAGTTTTTCCGACAAGATTGTGGTGACCTTCCCTTTCCATTCCCGTTTTTTCTGATTGCCAACATGGAAAACACTCTACCAAGACGACCGGCATTGTACAAACGGCACATCAATAGGATGTAGGCGGAGGGGGCGAAGTATAACGCCAGGATCGTGGCTCCACCAACGCCACCGGCGATGGCAATGGCCAGTGGCGGCCAGAATCCTCCGCCGCTGATCACCAACGGCGTGAAACCGGCCATCGTTGTCAAGGAGGTTGCCACGATGTGTCGCGTCGAACGGTTAACAACTTCGCAAATGCCGGCCAGGTCGCCTTGCCGGGCGCGTGGATCACCGCGCAGGGCAGCCATCACGACGATGGTATCGTTGATGGCCACGCCGACCAGGCCCATGGTTCCCACGATGGCCATGAAGCCGAAGGGGAATCCGTATAGGCGCAATGCACCCAGTCCCAATCCGATCGACAAGACTGCCACCACGGCGATCAACCCGGCGATACGGAACGACCGGAACGAGAGCACGAGCGTGGCCGCCATCAGAACAAGCAACACGCCGATATGGTTCATGAGATCGCCCAAGGCCTCGTCGCGCCTCTGCGTTTCCCCACCGTACTTCAACGAGTAGCCTGGCGGTAACTGGAAATCCTTTTCCGCCAGCTTCTGCTGAAACTTTTCCAGAACCTCGGCGGGCAGCACGCCCGCCTTTAGGAAAGCCTTGACTTCGTTCATGCGGCGCCCGTTCAGTCGCGGGATTGCCACCGTCTCCGGCTCAAGCTTGATATTGGCCAGAACCGTCAGCGGCACACCGGGATAAGGATCACCGGGAGTCGATACTAAAGGAAGCAGGTCCAGAGAGGCAACCCGGTTGACATCCGAACGGGCGGTCTTTGCGGCACGAACGCGCACGGGAAGCTCTTCGGTGCCTTCCAGCACTGAGCCGCCGAGTGATCCTTCAAGCATCATGTTGAGCTGTCCGGCAATTGTCATATTATTAAGTCCCGTACAGAGAGCCTTTTCTTCGTCGACATGAATTGCCAGTTTGGGCAACACTTCGCCCATCTCGGAGCCGGTATGCACGACGTCGGGAATCCATGAGAGTTCGCAACGGATCCGGTCTCCCAGAGCGTGGAGCTCCTCTACATCGGGACCGAACAATTGTACTTCGATCGGTGCGTCGAACATGGGCCCCTGCTCCAACTGCCGCACGAGGATACGGGCGACGGGATATAGTTCATTCAACTCTCCCTGCAACTTGTGAATCAACTCGCGTACACCAGTTTCGGATTTCAATTGAACCAGGGCTTGGGCATAGTAAGGTGTGTTTTTTCGCCGTGGGATCACGTTGTAATAGAACGATGGCGCACTCTCTCCCACAAACCAACTCAGCCGCTGAACCTGGTTGTGTTTCAATACCGTTTCGCGCACTTGCTTGACGGTCGAGAGTGTCTGCTCCAGAGAAGTGTTGGCGGGCATCTCCAACTCGATCTGAAATTGATCTCGATCGGCAGGCGGAAAAAACTGCTCCGGAAGCTTTCTGGACTCGATGAATCCCACAACCGGCAGGGTCAGGCCCAGCAAGATTCCCCACACCGGACGCCTGAATACGGCTTCTAATGACGAGCGGTAGAGTGTCGTTAACTTGGGGTGCGACCAT
>JAFGTN010000022.1 GCA_016934075.1 Pirellulales bacterium | reverse complement strand
TAACTCTCGGCTCAGCAGGAGCTTCGCCCTCCCCTAAAAACCCATACCACATTTATTCAACGAGTAGCTAGCATCTTAGAGTTTTTCCACAAAACACCCGCAAAGCCAGCTTATTTTCCACCTTTTCTCGGTTTGACACAAGGCGATTTACGATCCCGGAAGAGCTAGCCTGAAATTTACCCTAGATTTGCGGCAGACGAATACCGAAAACTTCTAAGGAACGGGGCATCGCTTGAAATGTCAGTGCAAATCGCCAAGGAGGGCGGAGTTGTCTGTCTCGAAGTATATCAAAATTACCTACAGGTCTTATTTTTCGCAACCTGCCAGCGATCGAGTGATTTTCAAAGCTATTCGCCGGCTCAAAGCTCAGCGGATTCTTGAATGCGGTATCGGCAATACGCAACGGGCACGGCGTATTATCGAGACGGCACAACTAGTCAGCCCCGATGTTGAGATAAACTACACGGGCATAGACCTGTTTGAGGCTCGCACCGCTGCTGACGGGCCGGGAGTTTCGCTGAAATTAGCTCATCGGCAGCTTTCGACGACAGGAGCCAAGATTAAACTCATTCCCGGCAATCCGCTCTCAGCCTTTACGAGAGCGGCCAACTCGCTTGGCAACACCGATCTTGTGATAATTTCGGCTCGTCAGAATCCCAGCGAAATGTCAGCAGCCTGGTTCTATGTCCCGCGCATCCTTCACGCCAATTCGATTCTTTTCGAAGAACAGGGACATTTGGGCGGACAAATACAGCTTATCAGCGTTTCGCCGCAAGAGATTGCAAAGAGAGCCGGTGAAAACAACCGTAGGCGGGCGGCATAGTTTCTGGCGCAAAGGTGGGACTGTGCCACCTGGTTGTATGTCTGGAGCTAATTTGAGTCGCAAGTGATGGGTAGAGCAAGCCAAAGCTTTGCCGGCCCTTCGCTTGCACTTCGGGTTAGTATATTTCTTTGAATTGTGCTTCGGATTGGTATGTTCACCTTCATTGTGCCTCGAATTAGAATTCCGAGAGAAAACTGCGGTTTGTGACTAATCTCAGCCAAATCGCTTATCACGCACCATGAATGGGCTTATCATGTATGGATGAGCAAAAAATCTCAAACATCATCTACTAGTTTGGCGCCAACGATAGATGCGATTCCCAGCGATTCGATATCGAATAATGATTTACCCAGTGTGGGATCCATCGAATCGATAACGGAACATGGGCGGATTGCGGTGGTAGAGGGCAGCGGAGTGGAGTTGTCGGGCGAAACCAGCGCGCTGCTCAGGTCGCGTTTAAGGGCCGTCTCGCTGCTTCAATTCTTGGCTTTCAGCTTCTTCATGATAGGGCATGTCGTGTCCTTCAAGTATCAGACTGACTCGCCTTTGTTCTTGTTGGTATTCCACGGCGTGGTGATTGCGATCATGGGCGCGATGTCGGTGATGATGTGCCACCGTTGTGCAATCCCGATGCATTTGCTGCGATTGGCCGAACTCGTGATTTTCGTGACGCCCGTCATTTTTTTTCTGGCGATTGAGTACGTTCGCTGTGAACGCAGTTGCCGGGAGGGATACTTCATCTTCGAGTCCGGCCGTTGGTTGGTTTTAATGTTTACGTACGCAATTTTTATTCCAAATACCTGGAAGCGCGCCGCGGTTGTTACAGGAATCATTGCGGTCGCCCCCTTGCTGTTTCTTTTTATGTTCTATTTGTTTCGCCCGGAAATTGCCGATCTTATATCTGTTTTCGAATGTAGCCGTATTCCCCTGATAATGTTGGTTTCGGCGGCGGCCAGCACCTTTGGCGTTTACACAATAAATACTTTGCGCCGCGAGGTCTTCGAGGCGAAAAAACTAGGCCAGTATCGACTTAGATATCTGATCGGTGCGGGAGGAATGGGCGAGGTATACCTGGCCGAGCATGAAATGATGAAGCGTCCATGCGTCATCAAATTGATCCGAGCCGACAAGGCGGGTGATCCGAAAACTCTGGCTCGTTTTCAACGCGAAGTACGCGCCACGGCCAAGCTATCGCATTGGAACTCGATCGAGATCTTCGATTTCGGCCACACCGAAGACGGAACTTTTTACTACGTGATGGAGTATTTACCGGGCATGAGCCTGGCCGAGATGGTCAATGATTATGGACCCCTGTCTCCGGGGAGGGTGATTTTTCTCTTGCGGCAGGTATGCGATGCGTTGGTCGAGGCCCATTCGCTCGGGCTCATTCACAGGGACATCAAGCCGGGCAATATTTTCGTGGCCAAGCGTGGTGGTATTTATGATGTGGCCAAACTGTTGGATTTCGGATTGGTTGCGGATTCGTATTCGGCCAACGATCAGTCGGTGCGAATTACGGTCGAGGGTACGATTACGGGCTCGCCTTTGTTCATGTCTCCCGAGCAGGGGTTGGGCGATAGCGAACCCGATGCGCGGAGCGATATTTATTCCTTGGGCGCGGTGGCGTACTTCCTCTTGAGCGGACGCCCGCCGTTCGAAGATAGCAAGCCGCTGAAGGTGATTGTCGCACACGTTAATGATAAGGTTGCTCCCCTGTCGTCCCTCGGTGTGGAGGTGCCGTCCGACTTGGAAAACGTGGTCATGCGGTGCCTGGCCAAGGGGAAAGAAGACCGATTTCAGAACGCGGCCGACCTGCGCGACGCGTTTGATGGATGTACGTCTGCCGGAGATTGGGGCAGGCGGGAAGCTTCCCAATGGTGGTCCGTCTCGGTAACGGATAAACCTAATGACGATAAGGCATAAGAACCCGGGCCTGTCGTGGCGCTAGTACGCCTGGGCGTCCGCCCATAACTGATGCGTGCAATGCACTTCTGGCCCTAAATTCCAACACACCCCTTGACCTCGGGGATCACAGGTAGTATTTTAGTCTAGATATGGTGCGAGAATGGTACTGCGATAGCCTAGCACAGGAGACGAAAGTAATGAAACGATCAAGCGAAGTTCGCTGTCCGCGTGGCCGTTGACAAAAAGGACCGCACATATGTAAAAGGCGAGCGCATGAAGGTGTCCGTCACCTCTGAAAAGGATGGGTATCTCTACCTTCTATACAAGCAGGCCGATGGATCCACAAAATGTCTATTTCCAAACCGCTACGAAAGTGACAATAGGATTCAAGGCGGTCGCACGATTCCCATTCCCACAATAAAGCAAGGTTTTGAGCTGAAATGCGGCGCGCCGTTTAGCAGGGAAATGCTGGTGGCCATCGTTTCCGAACGGCCACTAGCCGTCGAGCGTATGGGTGTCAAGTCGCTAACAAAAAGCGTCGCGACGGCAAGCTAAGCGTAATGACTTATTTCCTGGCAAAGAAAATTTCCGAAAGCAGTTCACTGACACTCAAGGAAGCCTACGACTATGTTGAAGTAGAAGTGCCCAAATACATGAAAAAACATTTCCCCGGCCGCACCCAAACACCTCAATTGTGCCCACAAGACAGTGCCGCCAAAGTAAAACTGAAGTAATAATGCAGGCATGCACTACACAAGCGGTGGAGCACGGGATCGTTCGATAATTTGTATTAAACGTGGATCCAGCCCAGGTAGTGCAGGTAGTTCAGCAGCCAGGGGTGTGACCAGACATTCCAGGTTGGATATGCCGCCGACAGGACTGAAACGGTCAGCAGTACCAGAGCCACGGCTTGTGTCCAACGCGATCTGGCCATCCAATCAACGGCCGGCAGCAGCATCAGTAGCCAGAGCGGCGCGAACCAGAATACCCAGCGAAAGCCACAGTTCATGCCTCCGTAGTTTCGTCCGCTGCTTTCTATGAAAACGAAAAATATCACGCACACGAGCGAAACCGAACCTATCAGAAACGCCAACTGCCGCAAACGCGGATCTCTTCGCTGGAAGAGCCATATCAACGTACCGACGATGCTCAACAACCAGATCGGCGTCAAGGAGAAGATGCCGTGGTGCCCGACCAGTGAATGCAGCGCATAGACACTGGACGATTCTTCTTTCCGATCGAGTCCCTTGGGATTTCGCCAATAGCTTTCGACGGTGCAACCGTTTTTCTCGTACGTGTAGTCGTACCAATTTTCCTCGCCTTCACCGCTGCGATGCATGTATGGCGGGGCCAGGCTCTTGTGGGCGATCCAGTTGGTTGTAAAGAAGGCGGCGGCAACCACCAAAACGCCGGGCACAAACGCAAGCAGTGTCTGCTTGGGCGCCTTCCACAGCAATCCGGCGGCAATTCCTGCCAGGAGAGCCAGGGCCGGTAACTCGTTGGCCGCCGTGAAGGCGGCGAACAGTCCGGCAATAAAGAAATGTCGCAGACGCCGATCGTCGTCGAACCAGACCCGCACCACGGCATAAACAGCTATGATCGCGCTTATCGCGCCGGGCAGATGGTTGTTGAGCACGATCGAGAATGTTGTCAGGAATGTGCCGAAAGCTGCGGCGCCCATGACGAATATCCGTCCCCAGTTTGTCGTGCCGAGCCGTTCCACAAGGCACGCCAGAAGCAACATGGCAATCACTAAAGGTACGACGTTTATGGTAATCAGCATGAAACGCGCGATTGCATAAGGCCGCGTTTTCAACGTGGCTCCGGTCAGCTTATGTATCAGCCAGTATTCTCCAGCTACGAGAGTCGGAAAAAGAGGCGGCTTACTGGAATACAGATGCCCGTCATGTTTGACCATGTCGATCGTATCCCAATTGGGCAGGAGCGTAACCTTGTCGATCGAGTAGGGAGCGCCCTCGACCCGCATTTCCTCTTCCACCAATGCCCGCACCGTACACCAGCGGCTACGGTCGTTCGCGCTAAGAAACGGCCGCTGCATCTGGTATCGCACACGTACCCGGGGTTGTAATTCGGCGATAGCTTCGGTCAGTTTTTCTCCCTCGAGCCCTTTCTTTTTGAACTCGGCCGTGCGCCGTTTCATTTCCTCGCGGATGCGAAATTCCTGCAATGCCGAACGGTCCACCGCGTCGACCGCGAAAATCCGCCCCAGCATAGTCCCCACGCTAAGCGTGATCAACAGCACATATACACTCCACCGCAAGGCCCGCATCTCGTCGGACGCACTATCGCCGACCGCTACTTTTCCGCCGGGTTCTCTTGTATCCGTCATAATCACAGCCCGAATTCCCTTCTGTAACGTTTCCTAAAACAGCCTGCCCCCCTTCATTCCCTAACTGTCCCCTCATCTCCACTTCGTTACCTTAATTTACTTCTGTATTCACTTCTTCCTTTTCTTCTTTGTCCTTCTGTTTTATTTCATCCGTTTGCTCGGAAATCGAATAGCTGCGTATTTCGCGGGAATGAAATGCAAGTATCAATTCGCTTAGAAAACCGATCGACATGAACTGGGCGCCCACCAGCAACAGCCCTACCGAATAAATCACGGCCGGACGCTGGTGTAAGTGAATGGGATCCATCCCAGGTGCGAGTCGCGATACAATCCAACTCACGGCCAGATAAAGCAGCCCGCAAAAACCCAAAGCAAACGAAGCCATTCCCACAGTACCCAGAACATGCTGTGGCCGTTGTCCGAAACCCGTGATGAATTTGACCGTAAGTAGATCCAGAAAACCCTTGATGATGCGGCTCACACCGTATTTCGACTCGCCGAATTTTCGCGTGCGATGACTGATGACGATCTCGCTCGGTCGAAAGCCGCGAGCCGCGGCCAACACCGGCACAAAACGGTGCAATTCGCCATAAAGGCGAACCTCGTCAAATATCTCTCGCCGGTAGCACTTCATGCCGCAGTTGTGATCGTGCAAATGCACGCCAGTCAAGTGACTGACCATCCAATTGAAAACTCGTGAGGGACCGACCTTGTGCCAGGGATCGTAGCGCACTTTTTTCCAGCCGCTGACCACGTCGAAGCCCTC
>JAFGTN010000243.1 GCA_016934075.1 Pirellulales bacterium | reverse complement strand
TGGCTCGTTCAAAAAAATTCGGCGTTTCTTAAAGCTCTATACGTCGAAAAGCTGGCGTGGAAAAATGTGTAAAAATGCCTATGCAGCCAGTGCCACCCAATGTTACCTCTATCTGATATACGGCCCGCCCGTCAAAAATCAGGCCCGCGATGTTGAAAAAAAACCGGAATTTCGATAAATTCGAAGATGATATCGGAAAATATGCCCCCCCCAGTAAAGCGAGATAACCAGTGGCGGAATTCACCTCAGCTTTCGCACTATCGAACAACAGTCGCACGCGGGCGACTATGCTGGAACGTTTGCGCGACGGTTCGGACCTGGTCGCCTGGGAGGAATTCTTCGGCCGCTACTGGTCGTTGATCTTCGCCTTCGCCCGGCGGCGCGGTTGCTCGGAACATACGGCCGAAGAGGTCGTGCAGGACGTGATGCTCAAGGTCTTCGAACAAAAAGATCTGTTCCGCTATGATCCCAGCCGCGGTCGCTTTCGATCCTGGTTGGGTACTCTCGTCACGAACCGCGTGGCCGATTTTCGCCGCATGCCCGGCGAACGTGCCCGCGCTAAGGGCGGCGATTCGAACGACAACGCGCTGGAAGCCGTGGCCAATCAGGCATCGCCCGAAGATGATTGGACGGAGGCCTTCGAGCAGTCGATGCTGCTGGTACTGCTGGACGTGGTGCGGCACGAGATGAGCCCGCGGGCATATCTGGCCTTCGAACTCTCGACATTGCACGGTCTTGCGGGCGGCGAGGTGGCGCGGCATACGGGCTTGACGCGCAACGGCGTTTACCGCGCGCGCAAGCGGGCCCTGGCCCGGTTGCGGGAACTGGGCGCTGCCTATCGGCGCGACGGTCACTTGGGCGAACAGCTTGAAAAGGCCGTACGCATGCGCCCCGACGCGGCCGTGGAACGTTCACTATGCACACGGATCGAGCAGACCATGCGCAGCGTTCAGGAGTTTTCCGACAAGTGAACCAGCAAGCCAACGAGCCTGAGCCGCCGGAGGATCCAACGATCCCGCAAGTATCGGATTTCGATCTGATCCGCGTCATCGGCGAGGGCGGGTTCGGCCGGGTATGGCTTGCCAAGAACCAGGCAACCGGACGACTACGCGCGGTAAAGGTAATTCCCTTGCGCGGCGATGGAAAGCCCGGCGGCGCCGATCCGGCAGGTCGCGAAATATGCTCGATCACCCGCTTGGAAGCAAACCTCGGCCGCCAGCACCCCAACTTGTTGAACATCCACCACGTGGGCAAAACGCCCGAGCATCTTTTCTACGTGATGGACCTGGCCGATAACGTCGACGGCAAGCCAGGCTCGGACGATGCCGACTATCGACCTTCTAGCCTGCAAGGCCGTTTGGAAAAGGGGCCGCTCTCGGCTGACGAGTGCCTGCAATATACGCGACAACTGCTTGCCGGATTGGCCTTTTTGCACCGTTCGGGCATGGTCCACCGCGACGTGAAGCCGGCCAATTGCCTGTTTCTGGGCGGCGAACTGAAACTGGCCGATTTCGGGCTGTTGACTGAAGCCGGGCCGCAGGTCTCGCGCGTGGGAACGCAAACCTATATGCCGCCCGACGGGCACATGGACGCGCGTGCCGATGTCTACGCGGCCGGGCTGGTGATATACGAAATGCTGAGCGGGCTGCCGGCCGGAAATTTCCCGCGACTCGGCGAAAGGGCACGGGAGATCGTTGCGGACCCGGTTCTGGATGTGCTTATGAAGCTGGCCCTGCGCGCCTGCGAGCCGGATCCGTCGAAACGCTTCACCGACGCACAAAACATGCTAGACGAACTAGAGGCCGATCTGCTGAGGGCTACAACTGGTCGATCCCGCGCGCCACACCGCACTATATTGGCCGCCACCGTTGCCGCACTGGTGTTGTGCCTGGCGGCGATCGCTTTTTGGGCTACTCGCCCGCGTCTGGTGCATGTAAATTTCGTCACGCAGCCGTTCGAGGCCACCATCTGGCTGGATGGTGAACAACAGGTCGACGATGAAGGCAATCCGTACCGAACGCCCTGCACGATCGAGGATCTACCGGCGCGGGAGCACGATATCGTGTTTAAGCTGGATGGACAGCAAGACCTGGCGGTGGGCAAGCGAGATTTTGCCGAAGAGCGGCGCATCGAAGAGCGGTGGGAATCCGAGTCGCGATAATGGAAATGGAAAGGTATTTGCTTGTTTAATCACGAAATTTAGAAAGTTCGAAAACATGAAAATAGAATTGGCAAGCATGTCGGGAACGCTAATTTTCGCTAATTCACACTAATTTTATCAGGTCGTGCCACAGGCTTTGGTGACACCCCATTCACTTCGTACTAAAAAAACAAAAGAATCGACATAAGCACTCATCGATAATCATATTCTAATTTATTAGCGTCGATTAGCGAAAATTAGCGTTCCCAACTTACTTTTTCGTAATAGTACCTTTTCAAGTTTTCGATTTGATTCTAATACAATTTTTCAACAACAATTTACTTCTTTTTCGGCAATTGTCCCGAGGGGTCAAGGGCCTTGTCGGTTTCCGGTTGTTGTTGGGGCGTGGAAATCTTTAATTTGGTGATTTTCGTAAGCTCCTTCAAGCTGACTTTCGTTTGCGGATCGAAGTCGTTGCTTGCGGCATAGTCTAGCAGGAGATAGCGGAAGTATGCGGCGGCCGGGTCGGTTTTGTCGAGGTTCAAGCCGCAGACCAGCAATCGGCCATTGCCCACCCGCCACTGGAAAAGCAAGGCCTGCTTGCGGATGCGTTTGTAGGAACTGGCGACCTCGATGATGGGATCGAAGCGGGCGTCAAGATTGTTGAATTGAACTGGAACCGCGCCTTCGAGCATGGGGGCGAACTGCCAATCGCAAAAACCGTCGTGCGGAAATCTATCCGTCAAGGGGTGCTTTTCGATCAGCGTGGCCAGGTTCCCTCCAGGGCGTCCGGCGATTCCGATCTGAAAGCTCATTTTTGTGGCGGCCAGCGGTTTGTGGCCGAGGAGGACAACTCGACCGCCTTGTGTAAGCCGCTGGAGGGCTTTGGCGTCGAGCCCGTCGACGACGAGCAGATTGCCGTGGTCTTTCGGTTTCACTTGGGGGAAGATCCAGTAATTCCAGCGGTTCTTGAGCTCTACGCCAGGTGCCGAAAGCGTTACGTGGAGCGTGGCTTTGATGGCTTTATCGACCGCGGGCAAGGCCAACTCGATCGTGCCGATTCGTTCACTTTTGCCTTGCAAGACCTGGCCGGTTTGAATTTGACCCCGGCCGAGAGTCCTGCCGTCGGGCGTCTGCAGCAACCAGTCGAGCCAGGCTACCGGCAGTCGTTCGTCGCCGAACCAGGATACGAACAGCTTGCGGTTAAACCGCGAAGCGGCAAACAGGTTCCGCTCTTGGTGCCGGCCGATCATGAGGATGCTGGGGCCGTTAAAATTGC
>JAFGTN010000242.1 GCA_016934075.1 Pirellulales bacterium | reverse complement strand
TGGCTCTACGAAGGCGGAATCCGCGAGCCGTACCTGGTCCGCTGGCCGGGCGTAACACGGCCGGGTAGCACGTGCGACGTACCGGTTATCAGCACGGACTTCTATCCGACGATGTTGGATATTGCAGGCCTGCCGGCTAAACCGCGGCAGCACAAGGACGGCCGGTCGCTGGTTCCGCTGCTCAAGGGCGCCGGCGGCCTGGATCGCGAGGCCTTATACTGGCACTATCCCCACTATGGAAACCAGGGCGGTTTTCCCGGTGGAGCCATTCGCATGGGCGATTGGAAACTGCTGGAACGATTTGAAGACGGTCGCGTGCAATTGTACAATCTTGCGGAAGACATCGGCGAGAAAAACGATCTTGTCCAAAAGCATCCCCGCCGCGTCTCCGCAATGAGAGAAAAATTACACGCCTGGTATAAGGAAGTCGACGCCAAGTTCCTGCAGCCGCACAAGAAGAGGCCGAACGTGAAACCATGGCGGCCGGAAGATGCCGCGAAGTGACGTTGGGAATCAGACGCATGGTTTGGAGATCATCTCCGTTGCCCTTCTACCCGGATCGTCGCACTATACTGACTGATTGTTTCACCCGCCTTCCACTTCTTCTTTGCATTGTCGTAGTTTAAATACAGACGATCCGTTGCCCGACCGCGCAGGGGACCTTCCGATGCGACGTAGTGAATGCGTATCGGCTTATCGGACGTAATCGTCATCACATCGTCGATCACAATGTTAGTTACTTCGCCGGCAAGCGTCTTGCCGCTATGAGCCGGGATCGTCGTCGACTCATTGTCTAGCTTGAGCGCCCGGTGTCCGGTCTCGTAGATCCACTGCTTGTTGTTTAGCACGACGATCATCCCCGTTGCCACCCGATTGATGGTAACGTCCTTGATCGCCACCAGTTTCTCGCTGACGTAGAGTGTTCCCTTGGAGTCGGTGCGGAAAACCAGGTTTGCCCGAACGCGCGGCCCGTGATCGACACACAACTTCGCGGTGAACCGGTCGTCCTTCACATCCACGTCCACCTCCGAAACTTGTAGCTTCTGCGGATTCTTGCTGTCGGCAAGGAACACGCTACCGATCAGAGATCGTTGGTCCGGGCTAACGATTCGGTCGAGACGCATGGCCGCAACCTGTGCCATCACTTTCGCCCCGTACGACAAGGTGACGAATGCATTGGGCGTACGATGCAGCACCAGCCCACCGGACTTCAAGTGCCGCGTGCCCAGCCGCTGAGTTGGTTCATCGCGGATCGGGTCGGCGACGTGCAGGCACAGCCACTGGAGGCCGATCATCGCGATCGTGTCGTGCTGCATCGATCGGAATCTGTATTCGTCGGGCAGAAACACGCGCCCGTCGGTACTGCGGGCTTGCATCCTATCCATTGCCTCCCATCCCTGCTGCGCGAGCGACCAGCCATCGGTGTCCCCTTCGAAGGACGCCATCAGTAAGTGCAGGAGCGCCTTCTGCGGATTGCGAAACAAAGCCCAGTCCTGGCCCGATGGGTAGATGTATCCACCGTCCGGCGTGGCCATCCACTTCAAGTTCTCGTATATGCCCGAAGCGTTCCACGCCACCGCTCGCGGCGCGACCCGCCCGGACAGCCGAAAATCTATGTGGCAACAGAGCGTGATCCCTATGCATCCCATATAACCCGGGTGGACGAATCCGTGGTTTTCGCATGTGGAGTCCTCGAAGATGCACGCCCCGGTGAACCAGTCGGCAACCGGTTTCCCGTCGACGATTTGGCGGCATTGTGCATCGGACGGCCTCATGAAGGACGAGATCGCCCATCGCACGAATGCCTCTTCCCACACCTTCCGTCTCACATCGTTTGGCATCAGCAGCACGGCCGCTGAGAAGATCCGGCTGCTCCATGCGTTCTCTTCCGCCTTGGTGTCGCGTTTCATGCCGTGTGGAGGTGTAGCATCCACGAACCGTCCCGCCTCGTGCGCCACGACGCGTCTCACACCATTGCGCACGTCGGCAGGCAGGTCGTCCCACACAAACCACGCCGCCCGACCTAATGCGTACGCCCAGTGTGCCGACTGCCACGCATCGCCCCAGGGCTTCCCATCGCCGGTGGTTCGGTCGCCGGTGCTGTGCGTCGCAACGAGGTACCGCATCATGGGGATTATGTACTCGTCGAGCAGTTGGTCTCGCGATACGCCGACGACTTCCGCTTCGTATGGGCCCCACCGCCGCAACACCGCCAGACCCACCAGCGTGGATGTGTTTGGGCGGATACAGTACTCGGCCGACTTGCTCTCAGTCAACAGCTTCATGGAAGGGGCTTCGTCCCATTCGTGAACAGTACCCAGCAGGTAATGGGCCTGCCGCATCAGGGCACCGTATAACCGATCCGCCGCGGGCTGCAACTCGGGGCGTAACGCCGGGAGTGTGCTTGGCATTACCTCGTCAATGTCGTCTGTTGCCCGCGCGGTCGTTGCCGGCGAGACCAGAAGCAATGCGGCAATTCCGGCAAAGAAGATCTGTCGTACCGTTTTATTCATTCGGGGTATTCTCTTTTATATATAGATGGAAAACTGTACGGCTCCTGGTAACCAGCTAAGGTACCAGCTTCCATTATAGTAATGCTGAATGGCGAGTCGCTATACGTTGGGGTGGCCGCAAGGACGAGAACAATGCGACGTGGGGACGATCACCCCCCGTCATTCCCGGGATCGGTGGTGGTTTGAGGATTCATTAAGCCACGCCGCTGCAATACGCCGTCCTTCTCTTTTCGGCTTGGATGTTGGCGCAGGTTCTTCAACGCTGCCTCCAGTACAGGATCCTTTTCGTCGGCGAAATCGTCTTCCGTGGTCTGGATCATGACGTCCGGCGGTACGCCTACCGCGTCTATCGGCTTGCCGGCCGGATCCATATCGATCCATCGCGGCAGGTTTACAAGGATGTCTCCGGCCACGCGGACCTGACTAGGGTTGCCGCTGGAGCCCGCGGTGCGGTCACCCATGGTGGTCACCTGCGGGCATTGGGCGAGCATCAAGGCGAACGATTCGGCCGAGCTCATCGTTCGCTGCCCGATTAGTACGATCACCGGTCCGGTGTAATGCCACGGACCGCTCGGCGCATAGGCCCGCTCGTGTTTCGGCCCCAGATCGGTGTGCTTTGGGCCGTTACGGTACCGGCTCAAACTGTAAACGCGTTGGCGGTCCAAGAATCGTCCGGCTATTTGAACACCCAGTGACTCAGAACCACCCCCGTTGAATCGCAAGTCGATGATCAGCCCCTTGGTGTCACTCATCTGCTGCAGTACCTCATCGAAGGTCTGCGGCAAACGCTGGTTGGACAGTCTATAGATATTGACGTATCCGATGCCGTCTTTGGTGCGAGTCCACGCCAGATCTTTGTGTGTCTCGGTAAGCGGACCGACCAGATGCGGGATGGCCTTCACATTGCCATTCAACGGCCGATGACGGTTGTAGCCCGGCATATACTCCTCGCCGACTTTGACATAGACGTGCAAGTCCTCCAGATGGGTCAGCATCTCGGCGAGCACCGCACCCAACTGACGATTATTCTCGACCGTTTCGGCCCGCGCGCGGTATTTGTCCCTCAACTCTCCCCAATCGACCTTAGGCTTGATGGCGAACATGGCGTATTGGCGATCGAAGGCCTTCCAAACGGTGTCGAATGCCTCCAGAGCCGTCGTCCGATCGATGTGTGTTGGGCGGGGGAGCGTCTGTTTGCGGAATGCATCGATGTATCGGACAGTTCCTGCTTCGGTGTCGATGTCATAGAATCTTCGCGGGCCTTCGCTCGTTTCGACGTCGATCACGATCGACTTTTTCCAAGGAACCATCGGTCGATTTCCCGACTGCCAACAGCTCCGCATTTTGTGCCCGGCCAGGCGTTGACTTTGTGCCAGCATGGACGCTTCGCCTTGACCGGAGACGGTCTTGGCGGGAAACAGCTCACCTACCCGTGCCGGATGAAAACGCATCCATACGCTTGTGACGTGCTCGCCCTGGCCGCTGTCGGCCGCGACGATCTCGCCCGGCTTGTCGGGAAAGATGGCCGCCCAGAGCACATTCGTACCGTGGCATCCGAAGACTACCTGCGAAGGGCTGATGGTGATACGAAACTTGTCGCCCAGTGAGTAGCTGAACTCCGTCAGACGCCAAACATCTTTCTGATCGCTGGTGCATTCGAATCCCTTCGGCTGCTTGGAGCAGTCGAGTGTGACCGGGTATTGCTCGCTGAAATCGGTTGCCCGGCCAGTGGCTGCAAGTGGCACGAATAAAAGCACGAAGGTCAGGATGGTCGCTACTGGTCTGGACGGCATTCTATCATAAAGAACGTTCATCTTTAGGAAGACTCCTGTGAAGAAATAAAAACCAAGGCCTCTCATTGCGGAGGCTTTGTTGGGATGCGACGTATCACGGGAACGTTTGGTAATGCGGCTTTCAGTTCTTCAATATCGGCATCCGTGATTTGTGTATCGTCAAGATTCAGAAGTAGAACTTTCAGATCGTCCATCTTACCGAGCTGCGCCAACCCGGGACCGGTGACCTGTACTCCCGAGAGGGTCAGAAGCCGAAGATGCAGCGGAATTAGTTGCCTCAGGCCGTCGTCCGAGATTGGTACGTCCTTGAGTTCGAGACTAATCAGATGAGACGAGTCTTTCAGATGGGCAAGCCCGTCGTCGGTTATCCGGCTCTTCTCTATTTTCAGGAACCGTAACATCGGAAATTCAGCCAGTAGGCGCAGATGATCGTCGCCGGCCAATGCGTTCAATCTGACGCTCGTGATGGAACCGCCAACACGACCGTCCAACGGATCAGCCACATCGACCAATTTCACGGCAACTTCGGTCTCATGTCTGGCATGCTGGAGGTTTGCTGCACGCCAACTGAACCAAACGGCCACCACCAGTATTAGAACTAACAAAGACCTAATGCTGAACTGCAACCCGCGACGTTTGGTGCCCGGCAGTGGTGGGGAGTCGAAGTCAGCCCGGTCCCGCTGTAACCAGCACCATCGCAACACGATCATCAATCCGAGCAAGAAGGGCGTGATGAACAGCACGTACAAGTGTCCGTTCACGTACCCCCAGAAGGTGATTGCCGTGCCCAAGTAGACCGCGATCAGAAAAACAGATGAGAAGACCAGCAAAATCCGAGTGCCCCAGGGCTTCTTGCAAAGCACGGCCAGGCTGCCGACGATCAACCCCCAAGCGGCAAGCGTTGCCGCGCCCGAGAAACCTTTGACGATATTGTCCAACCACACCGGCCCGTCCTCGGCAAACAGCGCCAGCATGGGCCCGATTACCACACCGAATACCAAGCCATAAATAAGTCCCAACAGACCACATATGATTCTCATTTTGCCTGCTCCAAGGTGTCTTGGATCAGTTCCGGTTTTTGTTTTGCGCTTGCCATAATCACACTCCAAGCCCGTGTGCTGTGGATTATAGCAATTACCTATAGACTATCAAGAAGTAGACATGAAAAATCTATGGGAGAGCCGGCCGCACAAGATTGGTGCGGCCGTAATGCAGTAGATGAGCCCCAAGGAAGTTAATTATGCGTCCGGACAAACCTTGCGCTTTTCGGACTGATTGTGTTTCACGTAGTTTTGCACGGTGTTCAACAAGCCTTCACGGCAAATTGGCTTAGTGATGTATTCATCGCAACCGGCCTGGAGGCATTTTTCCCGGTCTTCGGGCATGGCATATGCAGTCATGGCAATAATCGGGGCCGTATATCCTTCCTCCCTGAGCCGGCGAGTCGCGTCGTATCCATTCAACTCGGGCATTTGCATATCCATAAGTATGACATCGAACGGTTTGCCTTGTTCAAGGGCTTCGAGAGCCAGGTCGTAGGCGATTTTGCCATTGTCCGCCACCGTTACATCGACACCGGCTTTTTGTAGAATCAGGCTGATCAATCGCTGGTTCTCCAAAAAGTCTTCGGCGAGTAATATCCTGCAATTGATAGACAGCTCTGTTTTAGACGATTCTCGCCTCTGACGATTATTATCAATGGTGCCTGTTTCCACATTAGGCGTTATCATTTTTGCATCGTCTAGTGGTCCGGTTGCTATGGTAGCACGGAAGGTTGAACCTTTGTTGATTTCGCTTTTGGCAATGACCACGTCACCGTCGAGCAAGTTTGCCAGCCGACGGGATATTACCAGTCCTAATCCTGTTCCTCCGAAGTCGCGGTTTGTCGTGTTGTCGGCTTGAGTGAAAGGTTGAAAGAGTCTTTCGCATTGCTCTTTAGAAAGCCCGATACCGGAGTCGATAACATCAAATTGCATTTTCGGATTGTCGGGGTCTTTATCGAGATATTTAATATTGAGATGAACGCCTCCTCGAGAGGTGAATTTGATTGCGTTACCGATCAAGTTAATCAGAATTTGACGCAGCCGGTTGGGATCGGTGTTGATCGTCTCGGGAATAAGGCCCGTAAAATCGCTGGTGAGGTAGATCCCCTTTTCGCCGGCACGGATATGCATCACGGCCATGATGTCGTTGAGTATCGAAGAAACCGTGCATTTTACCGGCTCGAGATTGAGTTTGCCCGCCTCGATTTTGCTGATTTCCAGAATATCGTTAATGATGGTCATGAGGTGTTTGCCGTTGCGCAGAATGGTGTCCAGCGCGCTAATTCGTTCGGGCGGCATATTGTTTTGCGAGTCTTCTTCGCGGATATATTCCGTGTAACCTATAATGGCGGTCATGGGCGTGCGAATTTCGTGGCTCATGTTGGCCAGAAATATGCTCTTCGAGCGGTTGGCTTCTTCGGCCGAGCGTTTGGCGGCGACTAGACGGTCGTTGATTCCCAATAGTTCCTGATGCGCGGCTTCCAGGTCCCTTGTGCGGGAGTTAACCATGCCCATAAGCTCTTGAGTTTTCAGCTTTGCCTTTTGTGCAAGATGCCATTTTTCGGTTAGCGCGTATACGAGTTGGCGAACCTCGACGTTATCGAAAGGTTTCTTGAGAATAAGCAACTGGTCGGTGCAGCCGAGTCTTTCCACAATCTCGTCCCAGGAATGATCGGAATATGCGGTGCAAATGACGACTTGCAAATCGGCATATTCCTTCCAGATGTGAGCAATCGTGTCCAGCCCGTTCCAGCCGGGCGGCATGCGCATGTCGACAAAGGCCATGGAATAAGGCTGCCCTTTTTCGACGGCTTTGCGAACCATCTCCAAACCTTCCTGCCCTTGATGCGCGGAATCCACGAGAAAAGTGTCGTTTCGCTGCACAGGCGCAGCATCGTCATCAAGCAACCCCGCCTTGCTCGAGGCAAGATCGTCGGATATGTCCCGCGGAGGTCGAAGGATGTTGCGGAAATCCTGGTGGATCGACTCGTTGTCGTCAATAATCAGAATCCGGCGGTTTTTCTCGCCTTCGTTGTTTATATCGGACATTATTGCCACTCCTGTTCGTCTGATTCTTTCGAAAATGTATGTCTATCCAAGCTGGTGTTTATACTTTAAACTGATGATACTGCGGTCGCCTTTGTCGTGTTGATAGGCAGATCGATGATGAAAGCTGCTCCTTTGTTGAGCCCCTCGCTGTGCGTGGAAAGCGAACCGCCCAACTCGCCGGCAAGATTGGCACAACTGTGCAGACCGTATCCGTGCCCCGCATCTTTGGTTGTAAATCCATAGGTGAAAATCTTTTCTAAATGTTGTGGGCAAATGCCGATGCCGTTGTCTTCCACAACAATGCGTATGCGATCCGCACCGTTCTTTTCCAACCGTACGGTCAATGTGGCACCGTCGCCTTTTTTCTCAAAGAGAGCTTCCTTGGCATTTTTGATCAGGTTTACCAATATTTGCACTAAACGATGCTTGTCTACTGTCACGTCGGGGATATTATCGTACTGTTTGACCAACTTTATGCCACGTTTTTCCAGGGAGTTTGCGTGCATTTCTATCACATCATCGACCATATCGGCCAACGAAAGCGTTTCCGCCAGTCCCGAAACCTTTGTATACGATTGCTGCATGGATACAATCGTCTTAATGTGGTCGATATTTTCCACCAATGACGCGCATAATTCGGTCAATTCGTTCTGTTCGCTCTGCAACGTTCGACCTGCCGCAATCAGGTAAGGAGCAAGATGCTTTCCTTTTGGGCTTTCGGTGACAAATGTCGCGAGGTCGTTTTTGTGCTCTTCTAATATGACAAGCGCGCGATTGAGGTCCTTCAATTCCGATTTCCTCAGTCGCTCTTTGATGAGGTCGGCGGAAACATTGACGCTGTTGAGTATGTTGCCAACATTGTGAAGCACGCTAGTGGCAACTTCGGCCATGCCGGCGCGGCGAGCCGTATCCAAAAGCTGCTTGTGCATCTCTTCCAACTCCGCCGTGCGTTCCTGAACGCGGATTTCCAATTTATTGCGGGCATCCTGCAAACTTTGCTCACCTTGTTGGATTTGTTCCAGCATGAGGTTGAACTGTTCGTATAGCGTGCCAATTTCGTCGTCGGACGGACGCAACACGCGCAGCGAATAATCGCCTTCGTTGGAAATTCGTTTGGCCGTGGTTGCCAATTCCAATATCGGCGCCGAAATCGATCGCTGCAAACGGAAAGAACACAATACGGCTACCAATAACGACAGTACGACCACCATGGCCACGATCACGGCATAGCGAATGAATTGTGCGTTAAGGTCGGAGAGTGATTCATACAAGCAGATTTTTCCTAGCTTATCTCCATCTTCCTCAACTGTCAGAACTACTTCCAGATATCCATCATCGGTGAAGTGATATCCCATCTGCTGATTGATCAATTTTGGTTGCGGGCGTTTAACATCGGGATCGCTGCTGTACTGGGCGAACAGTTCGCCGTTGTCGTCCAGGAGGCATGCATATTTGATCGTGGGACGGTTTTTTAACGATTCAAGCAGTTCCTCCGCCACGCTGGAACGGCCGAACGATAATGCGGCCGTGCTGTTTGACGCCAATACTTCGGCCAATGCCGTCAGTTGCGTGACCTTTGAATTGCGGATGACTGTAATGTCGTTTGTAACGAAGGCCAAGCACGCCACAAGCAGCGTTACACCGCTGGCCGTTACGGTAAGGAGCGTGAGCTTCCCGTTAATTGACCGGCTGCTGAAATAATGCAACAGTCCGCGTTGGAGTTCCGATAACTTGCGTCTCATTGTTCATCCCCCACAATGCGAGCAAGTTTTAGTAACCGCGCGTCCACCGACAAATGCCGTTGCCTGAGATTGTCGACGTTGATTTCAAAACCTATTGTGTCGTCGACGTCGTGATAGAAATTTATTCCGGCTCCATGAGTTGCAAACCCGGACGACTCACCCACGATCAAAACCGGCTCGGCTTTGGTGAGTTTGACTATCTTGTCTCGTGATTCATCGTCCACGCTTTCCGTAATGAAAAGTATTTGACAAGGTTTATAATCTTGCGGTGTTTCATAGTGTTGGATAACTATCCGATGGCCTTGAATCTGCCTGCTCTCGGCCAAGCGTTTAAGATTATCGCCGAATGGTGCCTCGCCGTGAACGCCGATGACAAACGTCGCATCGGCTCCGGCATAAGTGCCTCTGGGCCACTTTATATAGCGCGCGAAGTTGTATACATAAGCCACCTTGACCTTGTATTCCTTGGCGACTTCAACGTTTTGGGAATTGGCCGGCGGGAGAAAGGAAAAGACAGCGACAAACCACAATGCGAAAATCATTCCCGCGTGTAGACACCGAGTGAACAAGTTTGTCTTTTGTCTTCTCATTTGCCAGGATGGCAGTTTCTATCAGTGAAATCTAAGACAATACATAACCGCCGCCCCAGACAGCAATATATGGCATTCAATATTAGTATGTACGAACTGTATACAAAGTAATTATTGGTCATTTTTGATACCATTAAATAAGTAAAAAAAAGACCGAGACCTAATAACTGGAAGATCTGACAATCTTCCACCCTTGGTAGGCACACTTAATGGAACTATAGCGATTGTACGGATTTGTCAACTACCGAATGCTGTCCACGCCGTGCGATTGAAACCTGCTAAAGCCAAGCACTCTGAGACGCAACTCGTTAACGAGACACGAGAAACGGCAGATGACCGGCGTCCGCCGTAATGTTTGGTGTGTTGTTTCCTTAGGGGTTGGAATACCACGTTCTGATCTGCTGTTTTACCGCCGCCAGGTGAGTTGTGTGAAAACAGTGCGGCGAACCTCGTCGGACGTGTAGCCGAAGCCCTCGTAGCCTGATTCTGGATGATGGTTATCGAGTAGGTTTCGGCCCACCAGAGCCCATTCCAGATTTTTATTGGGGCTCCAGCCCAGTCGCATATCCATTGTCAAATATGCCGGCGCTGAGGGTGTCATCAGCTTGTCCACGTAGCGGAAATTCACGTCAAACTCCCAATCGTGTCCGATATCCCAAGAGGATTGCAACCGTACCTGATTGCGGCACGCAGTATTCTGGGGAGCGAGGTATGTTTCTGTCGGGTTTATGACATTCTCCATTTCAAGTTTCATTGCATTATACCACCCCGAGACACGCCAGCGCTCCGAAACCGTCCATTGTCCGCTAATCTCAATCCCATAACTCTGATAACGCCAGCCGTTTCCCATCGGGAAAGGCACTACGAGGTAGGAGTTCTCCCCAAACGGCGTTCCCGTTTGGCCCCAGATGATATTTTCGTACCTATTGTAGTAGCCAGCCACGTCCCAGGAAAAACGCTCTGTTGGTTGAGCCCGATAACCGAGTTCGTACACCATCACGGACTCCGCTTTAAGATCCGGATTCCCCATAAACCGTACAAACGTTGGCAGCGGAATGGCGGAGATCGGTCCAACATTGATCGTGCTGTCCTCCAGGACTCTCGAGGGTGTCCTCACGGGCTTCGATATTGCCCCCCAGAAAGCATGCGTATCGTCCGGCGACCACAACAGGCGGACACTGGGTTGACATTCGAAACCGCTGTAGGAGTTCTGTTCCAGTTTCGTCCCCAGGGTGAAAAAGAGCCTGTCTTCCACCAGTGTGATTTCGTCCTGCAGAAATCCGCTAAATAGATTTACCGTCCGTTCCTGGGGCGAAAATTTTATGAAAAAAGAATCCGTTGGCAGATAGTCATGTACCTGCCGGCAGTCAAGCCCCCAGATGAACTTTTGACGTTGCGAAAGCGGAAAACAATGCTGGAAGTCGATATCCAACGTGTTCATCTGTATCTTGCCGACAGACTCATCGCGAAAAGCGCGGTCGAAATACACTTGCAGTTTCCAGTCCGACTCACTGTCGATGCGATGGTTCCATCGTGCCAACACATTGGCACCGCTGACTCCGACGTCTCCAATCAGGTTTTCATTGTAGGGTGGATACGGCAAGGAATTGAGAAAATCTTGGCCCTCACGGCCGCCATAGTAGTTGCCCAAAACGGTAAGTTTGTCGGTATCGTGTTTGTCCAGGTCCCAGTCGAGCCGAAATCCGCCGCGGCCCATCCGCCAATCGTCGTGTGCCCCGCCGGCTTCATACTCCGCACCACGTTCAAAATGCTTGCCATATATCCGCCAATGGAATCCATTGCCGCCCGTGCCGCCTACACGAAAGGCATCGATTACCTTGTCCCAGTTTCCGCCACCCACGGTGACCAGTGTTCCCTGCGTATCTTGTGTCTTTTTGGTAATGATGTTGACCACCCCGTCAACGGCATTGGCGCCCCACAGCGTACCACCCGGGCCGCGGATCACCTCGATCCGTTCGATGTCTTCAAACAGCGTATCTTGCACGTCCCAATAGGTGCCGCCGAAGAAATCGCTGTAAACACTTCTACCATCAATAAGCACAAGCAGGCTGGTGGCGAATCTACCGTTGTATCCCCGGCATGAAACTGCCCAAGAATGGGAATTTATTTGCGCCACTTCCATGCCCGGCACCATCCGCAAGAGATCCGGAATGGTGGTGCATCCGCTACGGCGAATCATTTCGGGTGTGATTACAAAGATCGCCGCCGCCGAACGGCCTACGGTACTTTTTTGCTTGGTGACAGAGGTAACTTCGACATCGAAGGACGGCGCCGCCACCGACGTCTTGCGGAGTTGTTCGATGTCCATATCCAATAGATCATTATCACCTGATGGATTCCCATTATTGGCTACGGTTTTGGCAGCACCGGCGTCGGCATCTTGGGCACTAACCGCGGACGGTAGATTTACACACAACGCAGAAAAAACAACTGCGATCAACGGCAAACACGAATGTCGTTTTTGCATACATGCATCCGGTTTGTATAGTCCTAGGGCAGAAATTGTCATACCACCGATTGTCTACTGACCAATTCTATGTGTAATTGGCAACAAAAGATCACCACCGGTCAAACTGGACGGCGGCATACAATCATAATGTACAGGCAGTCCCCCCCTCTTTAGTATCGGTACAATCACAGATAGAAAAAAAGAGCGAGCCACTATAACTGTCAAAATATGTCCGCCTCTGCCACGAATCCCGTACATCTGACGGAATTGTATTGATTATGCGGCTGAGGCAATTACTACAACCAGTTTGATAACTGCTTTTGGGGCGTAAAAAACTGATGAGAGAGATTTAGGTGGAGTTATGAAACCGCATCCAGGTACCTATCAAGCAAAAACTATTGTGAACAAACCTAAGTTGAATAGATCGACGGGTGTTTACCGTCGCCACGTGAGTTGCGCGAAAACCGTGCGGCGAACTTCGTCGGGTAGATATACGGAGCCTTCATTTCCCCACTCGAAGTGATGGTTGTCCAGCAGATTTTGTCCAACCAATGCCAGTTCAAAATTCTTATTGGGACGCCATCCCAGACGCATGTCCATTGTGATATAGGATGGGACCGACAATCCTGGCAGACTGTCCACGTAACGCAGTTGCATGTCGAAATCTACATCGCTGCCGAGATCCCAAGAGGATTTCAGCGTCGTCTGATTGCAGGGTGAATACTTTTCGCGAAGGTACGGCGTTGGAGAGCCAAAAGTATCTTGGACATATAGTTCTAACAAGCTATACCAAGCCGAAACGCGCCAACGCTCCGAAATCGACCATTGCCCGGAAATCTCAAATCCATACGTCTGAGCGCGCCACTTGTTATCAGGCAGGAAAGGCATCACACGGTAGGTGTTTTCGGGAAACGGCATCCCTGACACAATCCAGATGAAATTCTCGTACATATTGATGAAGCCCGTTACGTCCCACGAAAAGTGTTCCGTCGGTTGAGCCCGATAGCCGACTTCATAGGCCATTAAGGCTTCCGATTGAAGATCCGGGTTTCCCATAAATCGCCCGAATGTCGGAAGGGGAAACATTGGAAGCGGCCCTATGTTCGTCGTGGCATTCTCTTCCTGTCGCGTAGGCGTACGCACGGCCCGCGATATCGCTGCCCAGACCGCTTGTCTTTCGTCGGGCGACCACAACAGTCGTGCACTGGGCTGGCACTCGAAACCACTGTAGGAATTGTGTTCCAATTTTGTTCCGATTGTGAAGACCAGGCGATCTTCAATCAGTGTAATTTCATCCTGCAGGAATCCGCTAAACAGGTTCGTTGTTCGCTCCGTGGGATCAACCTGTACGAAAAACGTATCTGTTGTGATATAGTCATGCACTTGGCGATAATCGAGTCCCCAGATGAAATTCTGACGTGGCCCCAGCGGGAAACGGTGCTGAAATTCCACATCCAGTGTGTTATTCTGCTGCTGGGCAATATACTCGTCGCGAAAAGTGCGGTCGAAATACAATTGCAGCTTCCAATCAGACTCCTTGTCGATCCTATGATCCCATCGCGTCAGTATGTTGGCGCCGCTGACACCCGCAGTATCTACAACATGCTGTCTATATGGTGGGAAAGGCTGGGGCACAAGTAAATTTTGCCCCTCATTGCCGCCGTAGTAGTTGCCCAGAACTGTCAGCTTGTCTGTGTCGCATTTGTCCAGGTCCCAATCCAGGCGGAAACCACCGCGACCCATCCGCCAGGCATCGTGCGCCCCGTTGGCGTCATACTCATTGCCGCGTTCGAAATGCTTGCCGTAAATTCGCCAATACATCCCGTTGCCGTTGTTTCCGCCCACGCGAATGCCATCGATGACTTTGTCCAGGTTTCCACCGCCGGCGGTGACCAGGGTTCCTTGCGTATCTTGCGCCTTCTTGGTGATGATATTAACCACGCCGTTGACCGCATTGTCGCCCCACAGCGTGCCGCCCGGTCCGCGAATCACCTCGATCCGCTCGATGTCTTCGAGTAGCATGTCCTGTACATCCCAGTAAACACTCCCGAAGAGTTGGTTGTAGACACTACGGCCATCGATAAGTACCAACAGTTTATTGGCGAATTGAGCGTTGAATCCACGGCACGATACTGCCCAGGTGCTGGAATTGATTCGTGCCACGTCCATGCCCGGCACCATTCGCAAGAGGTCCGGAACGGTGGTGTATCCGCTACGGCGGATCATCTCGGGCGTGATCACGAAGATCGCCGCCGGTGAACGGCCTACGGTACTTTTTTGCTTGGTAACCGATGTAACCTCGACATCGAATGACGGAGCCGCCACCGACGTCTTGCGGAGTTGTTCGATGTCCAAGTCCAATAAATCATTGTCACCAGACGGTTTTTCATCAGCAGCAACGGCTTTTGCAGAACCAACTTCGGCATCCTGGGCACTTACCGAAGACGTTAGCATCGCGCACAACACCAAAAAAACAACGGGGAGCAACGGAAAACACGGATGTCGTGTTTGCATGCGAGCCTCTGGTTTGTATCGTACTAGGGCAGGAATTATCATGCCGCCTAATGTCTACCGGCCATTATTATGTGAAATTGGCAATAACAATTAATCACAAGTCAGACTAGACGACGGCAAACAGTCCTAATATGCAGTTAGCTCCCCCTTAATGACATCGGTACAAGTGCAGATATAAAAAAAGGACTAGATTCTACAACCGACAGAATATATCCACCTCCTACCCTAATCACTTACATCTGACGGGATTGTATTGATTATGCGGATTATTAGTGTTCACCGTGATATTTGGTCAGTTGCTTCCTAACCGGTTGGAATACCACGTTTTTAGTCGGAGTTTTACCGTCTCCAAGTGAGTTGCGCGTAAACCGTGCGGCGGATCTCGTTGGCCGTGTAGCCATATCCTTCATATGCCCATTCGGGATGATGGTTATCCAGCAGATTTTGTCCCACCAAGGCTATTTCCAAATTTTTGTTAGGATGCCATCCCAGACGCAGGTCCATGGTCAGATATGCGGGCACCAATAGCGTCGGCAAGTTGTCCACGTAGCGCAGCCACAGGTTGAGGTCGACATTGTGTCCAAGATCCCAAAAGGACTGCAATTGTGTCTGGCTAGAAGGAACCAAGCCTTGGATATAGTCTGGCTGTACCATTCCACGGGCTTGAGAATGCAGCGAGCTGTACCATGCCGAAACGCGCCAACGTTCCGAGATCGCATATTGACAGGTGACCTCTAGCCCGTAGACATGAGCCGCACTTCCGTTTGTGTACGGGAACGGCACTACCAGGTATGTATTCTCCACAAACGGTGTCCCGGTATAGTTCGTTATCAAGCCTTCGTATATATTACAAAATCCCGTTATGTCCCAGGAAAAGCTGTCTGTTGCTTGTTCCCGGTAGCCGATTTCGTAGGCCATCAGCACTTCGGCGTTGAGATTCGGGTTGCCAATAACCCGCATAAATGTCGGTAGTGGGATGTCGGAAACCGGTCCAATGTTGGACACTGAATTTTCTTCAATTCGCGTGGGTATCCGCACCGCTCGTGAGATTGATGACCAGACCGCATGTTTCGCGTCTGGAGACCACAATAATCTGGCACTGGGCTGACATTCAAACCCGCTATAGGAATTGTGTTCCAGTTTCGTGCCCATGGTGAAGAAGAGCCTATCTTCTACCAGGGTAATTTTATCCTGCAGGAATCCGCTAAAAAGGTTTGTTGTCCGCTCCTTGGGCGAAAATTCCGCAAAGAACGACTGTGTTGGCAAATAATCATGTACCTGCCGACAGTTGAGCCCCCATATGAAATCATGATATGACGAGAGCGGAAAACTGTGTTGGAAGTCGATGTCCAGCGTGTTTGTCTGCTGCTTGATGACCGGCTCATTGCGAAAAGTGCGATCGAAATACACTTGTAGATGCCAGTCCGACTCGGCGTCGATGCGATGCTCCCAGCGTGCAAGTACATTGGCTCCGCTTACGCCAATGTCGCTGATTATATTTCGGTTATATGGCTGATACGGTAGTGTTTCAATGAACTCTTGCCCCTCGCGACCACCATAGTAATTACCCAAGACGGTCAGTTTGTCGGTATTGTGCTTGTCCACATCCCAGTCGAGCCGGAACCCGCCACGTCCCATCCTCCAAGCGTCGTTCGCTCCGTCGGCCGCATACTCATTGCCACGTTCGAAATGCTTGCCGTACATTCGCCAATAGAGTCCGTCGCCATTATTACCGCCTACGCGGACACCGTCGATCAGCTTGTCAAAATTTCCTGCAGCGGCGGTGACCAACGTTCCTTGCGTGTCTTGTGATTTCTTGGTGATAATATTTATAACCCCATTGACAGCATTGGAACCCCAGAGCGTGCCACCCGGGCCGCGGATTACCTCGATCCGTTCAATATCCTCGAGCAACATGTCCTGCGCGTCCCAATAGACGCCGCCGTAGAGTTGGTTGTAGACGCTACGGCCGTCGATAAGCACCAAAAGATTGCGAGCAAATTGCATGTTGAATCCCCGACATGAGACTGCCCATGTATGGGAATCTATGCGTGCCACGTCCATGCCCGGCACCATTCGCAGCAGATCAGGAATGTTGGTAGCCCCGCTACGGCGGATCATCTCGGGCGTGATCACAAAGATGGCTGCCGCGGACCGGCCCACAGTACTTTCCTGCTTTGATACCGACGTAACTTCAACATCGAAAGACGGCGCCGCCACCGACGTCTTGCGGAGTTGCTCGATGTCCATGTCCAATAAATCATTGTCACCAGACCGCTTTTCATCAGCAGCAACGGCTTCTACAGAACCAACTTCGGCATCCTGGGCACTTACCGA